>JAXGPH010000036.1:0-13146 GCA_040767065.1 Anaerolineaceae bacterium
ATTGCTGAGATTAGGACATTTCTAAATTGCCTTGACAAACAGACCCAAAAGCCTGGCTTAATTATTGATTTGGGCTATACTGGTTTCCGGCAACGAGGAAGGTAATAATGACGGAAAAAGCACCAACAAGCGCGCCTGGCAAAAAGACGATCTCCACACCTATTCCCAATCTAAATGGATCACAAATGAGTAAAACTGAAATTGTTCGATTTTTCAATGAACATGCCCCACAATGGGACGCAGACATGATCATTGATGAGCAGATCGTTTCCGTGATCCTGGATAACGCCGGCGTTGGCAAGGGGAAGCACTGCCTGGATGTTGCCTGCGGCACAGGCGTGCTGACGCCATATTACCTTGAGCGAGAGGTTGCAAGTTTGATAGGCGTTGATTTATCTCCTGAGATGATACGGATTGCCAGGAGCAAGTTTACGCAGCCTAATGTCCGATTTGTCTGTAAAGATGTCGAAACAGAGCCGCTTGGGCAAAATTTTGACTGTGTGGTCGTATACAACTCCTTCCCACACTTTGCTAATCCAGAGGAAATTATTAAAACGCTGGCAAGCATGCTTGCCCCAGGTGGAATGCTAACAGTCGCACACGGCATGAGCCGGGACGCAATAAACCACCTTCATACCAGAGTTGCCAGCCAGGTTTCCATTGATCTTCTTAGCGCCGAGGACCTAAGCCGCTTGTTCGCGCAACATCTGGACCTCACTACTTTCATCGACAATGAGCAAATGTATCAAGTGGCTGGCAGGCGAAAGTAATCTGGATTTCTCCCTCAATTCAATTGCTGAATTTTTGTTCTCTTAATGGCAGACCGCGACTATTTTTTCAATAATTTCCGCGATGAGTGCCTTTCTCTTGCCAACAAACGTCCAATTAACCACGCCTGTCGCGCTCAAATTGCCGCCTTTGGCTTGCACCAGTTTTTACATGCCTTTGATCGCCTGGTTGCCGCCCATCCAAGGGACCGGAAGTGCCTCCGTGACAAACCCAGCCAAGAGTTACCCTTTGGGTGAAGGCAAGCTCTGCAGGCATGCCGGCATCCCAGGCGCCAGGCGGGTGCCATTCACGGGAGAGGCAAAAACGAGCATGCCGTAGCCTTGCGTGGATGGTGGGTTGGTGAGCACAATCTTCCCTGGATCCAATTGGTTGTCAGTGCTCGCGACTACTTTTTTAACGACCACCTTGTGACCCATCGCCGCGAGTCTGTCCCGTAATTTTTCTGCAACTGATAAAGTGTTCCCTGTTTTGGAATTAACGAAGATGCCTATGCTCATTGTGCCCTCACTTATCAGAACCTCTTTTAATGTAGGATCCTGCCACTCAGAATCTTAAGGCGGATTACGGTTTAATATACAGAGATATTTCCGGAAAAAGGGAAAAAGATATCTACCAGTTAAAAAAGGACGTTTGAAAGATCTTCGCGATACTGGCGCACCGCTGGGTGGGAATCCCCCAAGACCTCCAGCAGAGCCAGGTAGATCTCATGTAGTTGACCACTATGGAAGTGCTTATCCTGCCGGAGGATGTCCAAAAAGCCATCCAAAGCCATCTCAATTTTGCCACTTTTTGCCAACCGCAAGCTGTTGCGATACGCCGCTTCGAGCGGATTCGCACTCACCTGCGGCAGGGAATCGAAACTGATATAAGCTTTCGCCAGGGGCAAGAGTCTTTTAGCGGTTTTGAACTCAGAGCTGGCGGGAAATTTGTTCAAAATCGCATAGGCCTCATGCGCTTTCCCTTGCCAGAGCAGAACGCGCGCCAATGCCAACAAGCCAGCCGGTTCACCGGGGTTTTCATATACATACTGAGCAAGTGCTTCCTCAGCCCCTGCCAAATCGCCCAGCATTATCAAGCTTTTGCCCTTCTCGAGCAGCAAGCTGCCACCCTTGGGCAAGATTCGATCGATAAACAGACGCAAAGTTTGCTCGCTGAGTACACCCGTAACTTCCGCCACGACCCGCCCGTCCACAAAGGCTTTTACTGCTGGAACCTGCTGTACTTTGAGTCGGGTAGCCAGTTTGGGTTGGTCATCCACATTGATGCGGGCCAACCTGAAGCCACCATCAGCCTCATGTGCCAGTTTGGCAAGTTCGCGCGACTGCACCCGGCAGGGAATGCACCATGGTGCCCACAGATCGACCACCACAGGCACTTCCGCAGAGTAGTTCACCACCTCAAGCTCGAAAGTGTCTTCATTGATGTCAATAATATTAGCGGCTGCCATGTATCTTCACCTTAGTTAATTCTAACAGAATCACTCCTCATCTTCTGGATGAGTGATCGCGGGTTGTATGATTTCGACCACTTCCCCATGAAAATCGACCACAATCCTGAAGCCAATCATACCCAGGTAATTCAGCATATCCTCGGGAAGCCCTGTGTTACGCAACTGCTCAAATTGATTCAGGGAGTTTTCAAGCTGCTGCCGGATCACGGCAATAGAGAAAATATCATCCTGACCGAGCATTTTCGCAGTTTGTTCACTCAAAAATTCTTCATTCCCGCTGATTCCTGCTGTTATAGTATCCCATACCTGTCGGTCGACCTCTTCAGCGGGGATATGGCGTAAAAAACCACCATCGTCCAAGACATAGTTTGGCTCATCCCCCACCCAGGTCACAACCAGAGGTTGATCCGCTGTATCAAAAACCAAGCCTTCAAATAGCGCTCTTTTCACATGAACCTTCCTTATTACTTCTTTAGCCTGATTATAGCGAAAGACTGTATAAGAATAATTAACAAATGTAGACACACATAACACTGGCAAGTCTCTTTGAGGGTGTTTAGCGCACTCCCGGGCAGATGGGCCTTAGACCATCCGCTTTACTGGATTATCTGACCACTTACGGTGGGAGCAAGCCACAACCGTACGGATAAGTCTTTGTCCATCCGCTTTACTGAATTATCAAGCCCCTTGCGGTGGGAGGAAATACTGTTCGCTTCGCACCCAGCATCATGACCCCCACTAGATGGAGTTTTCCGCTTAATTCGAACCCGACCAAGAACAAAATAGCATCAATATATTCCGAACAGCTTAGAAACCGCCGAAACCGGTCAACACATCCACTGGCGTGCCAGTCTCCTCAGTATAGTAATACTGATCAAACGGCACGACGGGGTTTGTCCAGCGATAAATCCACTTGGCATCGGCTGCTTTCATGTTGATGCAACCATTGCTCATTACATTTCCCCAGTTGGAATGCCAAAAGGCTCCGTGGAAAGCCACCCCAAAGATGGTGATGTAGCTGACCCACGGAACGCCCGGCAGATCATAGACGTTTGGGTTACCAGGCTCATTGACCATCCGCCGGCAAGGTCGCTTGCGGTTGGTCATCCAGCGACCAACTGGCGTGGACCCATCCTTCAAACCGGTAGAGCAGAGGGCTTGGAAAACCTGGCGATCGTATTCAAAAGCGCGTATTTCCTGTTTGTAGAGGTCTAATTCAATGCGTTTGGCATCCGGCGCGACGTCCGAGCTGAGCGGCGCAATTTCCTCGGGTTTTGTCAGATGCACTGTATTGGCTGGAACATAATAGGACATCCCATTGAGGTCATCCCAAAGTTCATACCAGGGCTTGCCAAACTCGTCGTACTCCAGCTTGAGCACCCAAAAGTTGTTTTCGTAGTAAAACGTGCGATGAATATTGCGCACATTAGGCTCGATGTACACCGGCACTTTTGGCACGGTGATCTCGCCGAGCGTGCCGCCTTCAGGAAGCGGCTCCTTCGGCACAGGATTCAAGCGATCAAACACAGGCTGCACCCACGCAGCTTCAATGTACTCCGTATCGCTGATCTGATACCAACCGACTTTTTTCTTGAAATTGTTTTCGACGTAGATCAGTTTTGGCAGCAGTATGATGTCATCATACTTAAAGAAACCGCTGTTTTTTGAGAGAGCACTGGGCTCTTCGTGGATCAGCAGTTTGTAGCGCAGGATGCGCCCAAGTGGCGGATCTAGATCAATCAGGGCAGCTGACGACTTTGAAACCGGTGAGGGCAGGAGCATGCTTAAGGCACCCAAACCCATAGTTTTCAAGAAACTTCTTCGTGTTAGTTTGAGTTTTTCCATTAGGTTAATAGTGAATGTGAACTGGAATCCCCACAAAAGCCCAATTGTATAACCAGCCGGCCTGGCTGGTTTCCATGTTTACACAGCCATGGCTCATTGGATAACCAAAATTACTGTGCCAATAAGTGCCGTGAATGCCGTAGCCGCGGTAAAAGTACATAACGTACGGCACATTCGGCAAGTAATAACCTGGACCAGCCATATCATCATAGAGCAATTTGACCCAAACGTGGTAGGTTCCGGTGACAGTTGGGGTGTCGGGCAGCCCAGTGGAAACGAGGAAGGAAGCCACTAAGGTTTCGCCCTCAAAAGCGTAGAGCATCTGCTGGCTGAGGTTAACGTCGATCCATTTGTCGCCAAGAGGTTCAGATACTCCGGGGTTGTAATAAGGTTCGGTTTCTTCCAGCTCGGAAATATAAGGTGTGATCTCCACAGTAGGCACAGGCGTTTCCGTCGGCGTTGCCGTCGCGGTGGGGGTGGCTGTGGGCGTGGGTGTGTTGGTGGGGGTCGGTGTTGGAGTGGGTGTCGGTGTGTTGGTGGGAGTAGGCGTGTTGGTCGGTGTCAGGCTCGGCTTGAGCGGCACCGTATCAGTCTCAACCAACTGAAACTGAGCCCCAGCGGCGGGTTGAAAACGAATGACACCAACCGAATACAACCCAAGCAGCAAGATGGCTATCAACAGCGCGCCAAAAGCCCAACCCAAAGCCAGGCGGCGTTTGGGTTTCACTTTCGAACCTGCTTGGAATTCCGCAGCTGGAGCAACAGACACTGTTTCAACAGGAAGGGGCTCCTTCTGCCAGCCAATTGCAGAGCTCTGCCGCAATTGTGTACTTGCCCACAGCATCCCCTCACGCGCTGTTTGGTTTTGGGGGTCCAAGTCGAGCACTTTCCTGAGCCAAAGCACACTTTGCTGCGGCTCGGAAAGCCCAGCCATCAGCAGCATCGCGGCAATGTTTTCAGGATCAGCCGCCAAAACCTGCTCAGCCAATTGTCGTGCAAGCGCCGCATTACCATCCAGAACAGCTTGTTTGGCTTGCGCGATCAGCGTGTTCGTGCTTGTGCTCTGACTTTCCATCAACTCCAGGGTCCAGGTTTAGGGCTACAGGCCTGGATCGGTTACTCCTTCATTATCCATGTAGCATTTTATGCCAGCAACAATACCATCAGCCAGGAGTTCGGGGTTTGAGGTCAGGATTTCCTGGTCAAGGTTCAGGAAACCGACCTCGATGATCCCGGCAGTAGTATTGGGATCGATTTCCGAAAAGGCATGATAACGCGTCATGTCATTTGTCACTGACTGATAATGATACCTTAAACCAGTGATCTTGGCATACCGGTCAGCGATACATTGCACAAGCCTGGTGGAGTTCTCGGACTTTGTTTCAGAGAGGGCAGCCGCGACCTTGAAACCGGTGGCTGAGTCGTTGATATACTCGCAGGAATCCGCATGGATTGAGAGCAATAAGCCTGCCTGGTAGCCCTTCAAACGTGGATCAAATTCATCCAGAAGTTCCACTTCGTAACCCATGTCGATCAATTTCATCTGCACAAATGTGGCAACGTTGCTGTTCACCTCGAGCTCTGTCAGTCCATTGCTGCAGACTGCGCCAGAATCACTGCCCTTGTGACCAACAACGATCCCTATTTTCTTGGCTGGAAAGCCGCTCGGAAGCACAGCGGCTTCAGGGATGGCAGTGAGCCCTTCCGCCTGGCTGGGATTGGCAGCCTCCGCCAGGCGATTCTGCAAACCGCCGGGCATAAGGCTTGCTGGCATCCATAGTGAAAACATGGTCGCGGTGATCACGCCCACCCCGACCACTGAAGAAATGACCTGCACGAATAACTTCTTAATGCTTTGCCTTGGGTGGTTTTGAACTGTCCTTTCAGGTATCGCTTCCCGTCTGGAAGATTGCCCCCAATAAGTCGACTCGGCTTTTCTGGCTTCAGGTTGAGATTCACTTTCGCTTGCGTTGTCGTATAGCATATCGTCAGCATCGATGCTGGCTTCGCGACGCATTTTTCCTGGCTCCGGTTCGGATTCGTTAGCCTCAAATGAAAAACGAGACTTCCGCGGTTTAGGATCGTCATCTATTTGGTGCATTTGTCTGGACATACTGGTTCACCCTGTTCTCTTCTCGCAAAAATGTGCAGGAAGCTGAATTAATTTGTATAATGACAGTAAACCTGATTCAGGCCTGAAAGGAATGGTGCAAATCCTATGCCAGAGCAACTTACCCCTGATGAACGAGCTACCTTGCTGAAAATCGCCAGACAATCTGTGATCGATGCCGTTAATAACCGTCCTCCCACCCCATTACCCGAAAATCTCACCCCTGCCCTGC
The DNA here is from genome assembly GCA_040767065.1 of Anaerolineaceae bacterium. Lineage (GTDB taxonomy): Bacteria > Chloroflexota > Anaerolineae > Anaerolineales > Anaerolineaceae > Mesolinea. The sequence goes on from JAXGPH010000036.1 coordinate 6,427, forward strand.
GCGAAGTTGGCGCCAGCTTTGTAACGCTGACCGAGCACGGACAACTGCGCGGATGCATCGGCACGCTCGAAGCCTATCAGCCGCTCGCCAAAGACGTGCGCCTGCGAGCAGCCCAGGCTGCCACGCAGGATTACCGTTTCCCGAGGGTACATCCAAGCGAAGTTGATAGGATCCATATCGAGATCTCCCGCCTGACCAAACCTGAGCCCCTGTCCTACTCCGACCCGGCCGAGCTGCCCAAGCTGCTTCGACCGCATGTGGATGGGGTTGTGCTTTCGGATGGGCTGCACCAAGCGACATTTTTACCCCAGGTTTGGGAGCAGCTGCCAGATCCGGCCAAATTCCTCAGCCACCTTTGCCAAAAAATGGGAGTTCCATCCGACCTCTGGCGTCGGCGGATGTTGCAGGTGAAGGTCTACCAGGTGGAGGAATTCGAAGAAGCCGGGTAAGTTAACAGACTTGAGGCTCTCATTTTAGTTCCAGTTAGATCACTTCACACCCGCGTCTATATTTTAAAATGCTCTGCAAGATAGAGGTTAATAGAGCAGTTCCACAGATCTGGTCAGTAAGTTGACGTGTTAACAACAAAAACGACCTTAGCGAAGGTCATTTTTGTTGTTTACCTCAGTTTAGTACAACTTAGTACAACGGAGCGCCCTGCCCACTGGGGGTCTGAGAATGAGCATACGCCTGCCCGGTCAGATGGGCGATGATCAGTTGGGCATAGAAGCCCGTGATGATCGCGCCAATTATCAGGAGAATTCCACCTAGCGGAGCAATGATCGCATTGCAGAGAATCGTGCCGCCGATCACTATCAGCCAGGCTGTAAAATTGTTCCCAAGCATACGGAAGATTTCTTTAAATTCGAAAGCCGCTCCAATTCGTCCCTTAACTGCAAGGTTTGCTTTGACTACGGGCATAATTATCATCATAAAGAGCGCGTAAAGTAGGATCAATAACCCGGCAAAAATGGCCAGGGCAATCGCAAAAAAGGGTATGTTACTGCCATTATTCGTCAAAAACAGCGGCAGGAACAGCAAGGTGCTCACAAGAAGGATTGGCAACGCATAGAGCAGGCTTGCAACAAACACATTAAATCCTCTGCCCAGATCGGCACCAAATTCAAGTTCTGGCAGGGGTTCAATCTGGTGCTCCGCCACGTTTCGGGTAACACGCAGCAGGTATCCAGCGGCAACCATCCAACCGATTACGGGAATTAGAGTAACCAAGAGAGGAATGACCAATTTTTCAAGCCAATGTGGATCGTCAAAAATGTACGTAAAAGCTTTTATAAAATTCATTTTTCTTCCTTTTGAAAAAATAGGCTAATATCACAATAACATTATAGCTCACACCGCCTTTAAACTGAATAGCGGAAGCTTATCAAGCGGAAGCTTATCCACCTGTTATTGAATGGTGAGTTTCGATTAAAGCTGCGTGAACTCGTCCACATTGAGCACGAAGACAGTCGCTTTCTTTTCCTGCGGACTACGGGCTGCAGTGCAGTTTTCGCGCAGGACTTCGAGCGCGCGCGGCACCCGCTCTCCTTCAACGCCAATCAGCAGGGTGCTTCGCCCACTGCGCAAAAAGCCTCCAGTGGACGCGATCTGGGTTACACGATAATCTTCAGCCGTTAACTTGGCAGACACACGTTCGTTGTCATCATCCCTGATAATTGCAATAATCAGTTTATTCATCCGATTTCCTCGTAATGTTCAATCACCAGCTCAAAAATGGTCGCGCCGCCGATTTGTACTTCCGTGGGGATGAGCGATCCCATCGGCAGATTATCAAGTACCGGTGAAACGTATCCAATGCGGCGCCCTGCAACATCCTGAAGCAGCTTTCGGAGCTCAACAGTCTCATCCTTAGGACAGCCAACCAGAAAAGTAACGCTCCGTTCCCGTAGTAATCCACCGACACTTGGTAACTTGGCAAAGGGATATGCGGTCTTTGCCAATGCATTCTCTACGTTTTCGCTGTCCGGTCCGGTAACGATCGCCAGCAGCATTCTTTGATTGGTTTGAGCATTTTCAGACATGACTGTGCTCCTGTTGAACTTATGCTAATTTTAACTTAAATGGCGTTTTCATTCAAACCAGTTAACCACCATATCCTCAAGGTCATCCATGTCCACTTCTGTTTCGCTGACCACCTTACCGAAAACAGAGGCGCCGGCTTTCCGGGTGGAAGCCGGGTCGCCAGTCTTCAGCGGATGCCACCAGGGCAGGTCCTTTCCTTCTGACACAAGGTAATAGGCACAGGTTTTGGGCAGCCAGTCAATCTGGTATACAATTTCAGGGGTGAGCAATATGCACTCCGGCACATTCTCATGGCGGTGCTCGTAGTCAGTGCAGAGGCAGGTCTGCATATCCAGGTAGCGGCAGACCACATTGGTAAAACGCACCCCGGGAACACCTGGTTCACGCAGCTTAAACAGGCAGCATTTGGAGCAGCCATCACAGAGCGCCTCCCATTCCTCATGGGTCATTTCCTCCAGTTTTTTGTGCAGCCAGAAATCCTTTTCCATCTCAGTCCTGGTTTATCGGGAACAAATCTGGCTTCACAAACGGAATCAAAGCTAGTTTAACTGCTTCCGCATAAAACTGGCTGCGGGTTACTCTCCCCTCTGTCAGCAAACCCACCCCGCCACTGTCGCATTTGGATCCGGACACGCCAAAGATAAGGTCATTAGCATCGCCGAGCTCCATTCCCTGACGAATCAAGTCGCAGATCACCTTGGGCAGCTCATAGCTGGCGGAACGCGCTCTGCCTGCTTGCTGCCTGCTCAACACCACTACCCAACAATAGGAAAGGTAAGACGCGGGTTCGTCCGGGATTGGCTGTAACCCGCCCTCGATGCCGAGCCAGAAGTCCGCATCAGGTTCAATCTCGCGCGCAGCCTTGGCACGGTTGGTAGCTCCTAAGAGCGTTTCAGCATCGCTCATAGGCTGCGGACTGACGCCGGAAGACGCAATTACCGCTTGCACTGCGAAGCTTACCTCAGGGAAAAAACTCGCAGCTGCGGCGCGCACAGCCTCCAGCTTGACTGGGTTTTGCGAGCCGACAATAATCCGTATCGCACTCACAGTCCTGCACGCTCTTTCAGGATACTTTCCAAGCTGACCATCAGGCTTTCGACCTCCGCATGAAGGGAATCTACCTCGGCAAGGAACGCCTGGGCTTCAGGGTCCTGCTCGTAACCTTTTAAGTTGATCTTCACATTCAAACAGGCGGCTTCAAAGCCAGCTTTGGCGAGATGCGCACCAGCAGCAGCATCCGAAATGCAATTGAGATTGCCAATCTCTGCCATTCGCAGGGTCAACCTGAGAACCGCCACGCTGTCGCGTGCCGTTTCGATGGGCACCTGGGCAGCATAAAGACTGGCTGCGCGAACGGCTTCTTTGCGGGCGGCGATCTGTGCTTCATCCCCCTTAGGCATGCGCCGAGCCGATAGGATGCCGTTGAAGGCTTCTGCGTCGCGCTGGATCGCCTCGGTCAGGCGGGTCCGCAAAGCCTCCCCTTCCTCGATCACCTGCCAACTTTCTGCTTCGGCAGCAGCATACTTGGGCTTGCCGACCGTTAATCGCGCTACCATAAGCGCCAGGGCGGCGCCTAGCGCCGCGGTGTGGGCTGCTGCCGATCCGCCGCCTGGCGCTGGCGTTCCTTCCGCGACCTGGTCGACGAAATCAACCTTGCTGCTTGCGGCAGCCCCCGCCTGTTCTTCCATACCATACAGCCGGTTTTCGAGTAGCTGGTCGCTTTCAAACCCATCCATTTGCAGGTAGTAACGGGCAGCGTTCACCATTGCCTGGGAAGGCACCAGACCGACAATTTCTGAGTGGTGAATACCCACGCCATAGCGCTGTGCTTCGCGCCGGACAAACTCAGTCACCTGCGCCATCGGTGAGAGGTGGTAATTGGTCAGGTTCATCGAGACCTGCGCCAGTCCCTCCACCAAAACGCCCATGCCCTTCACGTAATGGAAACCGCCGGACGAGTTGCGCACACGCCGGGCAATCTTCTGGGCGATGCTGACATCGGGCGTATTGAGGAAGATGTTGTACGCGATCAGCGGTTGCCGGGCACCAATCACGGTTGCTCCGGCAGGCCCCATTCGCTTGGGTCCCAGGTCCGGCGCGCGGTAGGGGTCGGTGGCAATCGTTTCCTTGATGCCCTCAAATTCGCCGCGCCGGATATCTTCCAGGTTCTTGCGGTCCTGCCGGATGGCAGCATCTTCATAAAAATAGACCGGAATGTCCAGCGTTTCTGCCACGCGTTTGCCCAGCCGGCGCGCCATTTCGACGCATTCCTGCATGGTCACGCCCGAAATTGGAACGAAGGGAACCACATCTGTCGCACCCATGCGCGGGTGTTCGCCCTGGTGATGGTTGAGGTCGATCAACTCCGCCGCCCTTGCAATGCCCTGGTAGGCAGCCTCCTCGACTGCCTCCGGCGTGCCGACGAAGGTCAGGACGGTGCGATTGTGGTCAACGTCGGAGTGCCTGTCCAGTATGCGGATGCCATTGACGCTTGCGACTGAAGCGATGATCCTATCAACCACTTCCGGGCGGCGGGCTTCTGAAAAGTTAGGAATGCATTCAACAATTTTTGGGGGCATAGATTCTCCTTCAATAGCAATACTTTATTATACCCACCTCCTGTGATTATCAAACGGATGGAGCTCTGACACAGACGGAGGTCTGAGTTGTTCATAATAAAAGCCGAACTTAATAAATAAACGAACAACAAATTTAAGAGTATCGCTTAAGATGCTTGACATTGAAGTAGAAAAGTTGTAAAATATTAATATAAATTTATATGATATTGGAGGCACCATGTCCAACTTACCAATTCGTTGCCCAGTCTGTAAAGGTCCTATGAACGTGCTGGTCTATTACTGTCCTGAGTGCGATGTTACCGTTGAAGGGGAATTTGTCCCCGAGGCGGATCCTTTCCAAAGGCTCAATGACGAGCAGCGAAACTTCCTCCTCACTTTTGCCGCCTGCGAAGGAAAACTTAATCGGATGGAAAAAGTATACGGGCTCTCATACCCGACCCTAAGAAATCGTTTGATGGAACTAATTCAGGCTCTGGATTACACTCCTAAACACGTGTAAAAAGTGTCGAAACAAAAAAGCGGCTTGACAGTCGCTTTTTTGTCTGCCGGTTTTTTAAGGTAAACCGGAATAGCAAAGGCTGGTCAAACTTCGACCAGCCTTTTTCGTTTTCTTTAACCGTATCGGTTTAGTACATATCACCGCCCTGGGGCATGGCAGGAGTCGAGCCTTGGGGAGCAGGAATGTCGGTAATCAGAGCCTCGGTAGTGAGGATCATAGCAGCGATCGAAGCCGCGTTCTCGAGCGCGCCGCGGGTGACTTTGGCAGGGTCGATCACGCCCATTTCAACCATATCGCCATAAACTTCGGTCAGCACGTTGAAGCCGATGTGGCGGTTGTTCTGCTCAGCCTGGCGCTGACGAACAGTTTCCACTACCACAGACCCGTCCTTGCCGGCATTCTCAACGATCTTCTTCATCGGAACAGCCAGGGCATTGCGAACGATGTTGATACCAATCTGGGCATCTTCCTGTTCGAGTTTCAGGTCCTTAAGCGCATCCACTGCGTTCACGAGTGCCACACCGCCGCCGGGTACAATACCTTCTTCAACGGCTGCGCGGGTTGCAGAGAGTGCGTCTTCAACACGGTGTTTCTTTTCTTTCAGCTCGGTCTCGGTGGCTGCCCCAACACGGATGATCGCAACGCCGCCAGAGAGCTTCGCCAGGCGTTCCTGGAGTTTTTCGCGGTCATAATCGCTGGTGGTGTTCTCAATCTCAACGCGGATCTGCTCAATGCGACCCTTGATGGCGCTGGTGTCGCCCTTACCGCCCACAATGGTGGTATTGTCTTTATCAATGGTGACCTTCTCAGCGCGGCCGAGGTCTTCGATGGTTGCGTTTTCCAGTTTGCGACCGGTCTCTTCTGAGATCAAAGAGGCGCCGGTCAGGATTGCTATGTCCTGCAGCATAGCCTTGCGGCGATCTCCAAAGCCGGGGGCTTTGACAGCCACGACGTTCAAAACGCCGCGGATCTTGTTCAGCACCAGTGCCGCAATCGCTTCACCATCCACGTCTTCAGCGATGATAACGATGTCGCGCTTGCCGACCTGGACCATTTTCTCAAGCAGAGGCACGATGTCGTTAGCCGCGGAGATCTTCTTATCGTAGAGAAGGATATAAGGCTCATTGATCTCAGCAACCATGTGCTCGGTGTCGGTTACAAAATAAGGGCTGATATAGCCGCGGTCAAACTGCATACCTTCCACGTACTCAGTCTCGAATTCGAGAGCCTTGGACTCCTCAACGGTGATGACGCCGTCTTTGCCGACTTTGTCCATCACGTCCGCGATCAGCGAGCCAATCTGCTCGTCCTGGGCGGAGATGGTGGCCACATTGCCGATCTCAGCTTTGGTTGTAATGCCAATTGCCTGCTGGAGGATGGATTCAGAAACAACCTTGGAGGCAGCTTCGATGCCGCGTTTCAGCAGCATGGGGTTGGCGCCGGCAGCCAGGTTCTTAAGACCTTCGCTGACAATCGCGTGCGCGAGCACGGTGGAAGTGGTGGTGCCATCGCCAGCGATATCGTTGGTCTTGGTGGCAGCTTCCTTCAGGAGCTGGGCGCCCATATTCTCATAGGGGTTTTCGAGTTCGATTTCTTTTG
>JAXGPH010000037.1:0-12586 GCA_040767065.1 Anaerolineaceae bacterium
TTTTGAAAGAACCATTAGCCCCTGTCAGGGAGCTTTCGTGAAGGCGCTTTCTGTCAATTAAAATCCTGTGTCACAGATGGTTGGACACGGCAAAATAGCTCAAAAATGGTGTACTTCCAATCGCAAAAGTATTTCATGCCGGGGTGTTCCCTTTTCAATTCGGTCAATCTTTAGGGCAAGATCGCGTAATAGACCGCGTTGCCAAAAGCGAGAAACACCTGCCGGTTTGCAGCAACCGCGAAGGATGTTGCCCTGACTGTCGGCAGACTGCCATCACTCAAACCCGGTCTGAGCACCTGGTTTAGGTTTAAGCGCAGACTAAACTGATACAGTTCAGCCGTTTCTGGTTCCAGGAAGTAAATCGAAGGATCAGGAGGAGGAGAATATGCCATCTGGTTGAACTTCAAACTTGCCAAGTCCACGCCTGCCCCTCCGCCAACCGCATCCTGGTAAGGGTAAGGGTCTTCACATGTTACCAAACCGCTGATCTGAGAAGCCAGGCAGTGCGAACTGTGCCCGTCGGCATGGAGCAGAAAAAGTTCATCTTTGCTCACAGCCAGGTCGACAGCCTCTTGCAGCTTTACCGGCATGGCATCGAAGTAAGACACAGGCACCTGGTCAAAATTCGAACTGAATCCACGGTAAATCCAGATGGCGTTGGCAGCCGAGTCCAGCACGAACAGATTCCCGGCGTCGAAAGCAATGCTCTTCAGCTCCTGCCACCCCCCGTCGGGAGGCATCAAGATGGCTGCTGTGGGGTTTGAACCAACCGCACAATACAAAAGGGTGCCCGCAGAATCAATCGCTAAAATCGGTGCCTTAGCAGGATTGTTAATCGGGATTGCCACCATATCCACCAACTTGCCAACCTGCACCCCGTTAATACTCCCCGGACCGCAGCGAAACGCCTCGTCCAGAGAATAGCCTTGTGATTGCAATGTCAGGTGCCTGACCTCGCCGCTGGTTTTATCCAACAGGTAGAGATCGCGGTTTAGCGAGATGATGTTGCTGACGCTCATGTCGGGGAACAGACCAACCGCAAAAGCTGGCTTATAGATCAGCCTTTTGGCTCCATCCAGTTCATCCAGAGCCAGTCTCGCCCTGAGATATAGCGCGTTTACCTCGTCTGATTTTTGATATGCCGCGGCTTTATCGAGCCATTCAATGGTCTGATTCCAAGCTTCACGCTTCAGTTCATCTGTTTGCATCAGCACCGCATTATTGGCGGAAGCCTCCGCCTGTGCCAGGAAATAACTATACTCGTTACCCTGCCCCTGAGAGAGATAGATGAATGTGGTCAATCCCACCAGCAGCAAAGGTACCAGGACAGCAATCAGCCATTTGCTCTGAGCAGAAAGTTCAGCCACTGGCTTGCCTTCTTCCTGTTTCTTTTCCCTGCTTTTCTGGAAGATCGCCTCAATTTTTTCCTCGACACTCTTCAAGATGCTTGCTCCCTTCGCCACGCTTTGCAAGGCATCCGTTTTGAACTGCTCGCCATCAAAAATCGGCGCGGATGGCGCCTCTTCTGCATTTTTTATTTCAAGCGCGGGTACTTCGGGAATGATTTCCGGTTCTTCTGGTGTCACTGCAGGTTCTTCCGGCAGCATTTCTGGCTTTGTTTCTGGAACTGCTGAAGGGCTTACAAGCGGCACGTTTCTAAACAAATCCTCTGCCAGTAAGCCATTCTCAATTTCGACCTCTGGTGTTTCCAGCACTTCCTCCGGCCATTCGAGCTCTTGCGCTTCAGCCGCCTCAGGCTCAATTTGCTGAGACTCACTTTCCTTAATTTCCTGGATCTCCAGAGGAGCTTTAGATTCCAGGCGCGCTTTAAGGTTCAAACCTTCGCCATAGGTCAGCCTGATGACCTCCGTTTCAGCTAACAATGGCACAAATTCAGCCAGGCTGGCAGTGTCAGCATTCAGGCGCCCGGATGTGAGGAGATCCGCTGGGATTTCCTGAGCCAACAGCACAAAATCTCCGTCGGTCACAGCAGTCTGGAAAAATCGCGGATGGACGACCGAGCTGAGACCTAATCCCCTCGGATCGAGCTCTGCGTCAAAGAGATGTTCACGACCGTTCTTCCTGACCAGCAGCGCTTCCGCTTTGCCGTTGATCCCAAGAAACAACGCCTCATGGTGGACAACTCCCATGAGCAACGATGTCGTCTGCCAGCTATCCTTGTCTTGCAGCTGGCTGTTACCAGAAAGAAAGGTTTTATTCAACCCGTCCGCCAGGCTGCGCATCGCATTCGTGACCGAACCACTTGTCTTGAAGAAGGCTGCCGCCAGCTTGCTGAGCGTCTGATTCAGCACGTCGTCGCTCAGGCTTACCACGTCCGACGGCCAAAGCTTGATAATCAGGCTGTCTTCCTCGCGCCCGCGTGCGGCAGCTTTCCCCGCGGAAGCGGTCCACAGCAGCCTGGGCTGATGGGTTTCGAATGAGTAAACGGTCAGGTCAAATTTCATGGCACACCTTTTAAATCAACGTTGATACTGCATAACTTGAAGAGTACACAATTCATGCCAGGCTGAAAAGGTTAAAGTAAGCGTTTCTATTGTATTAAGGCACTACGTTCGACCACTGTTCGCCCGGATGGGCGCTCCTGGCAAAAGTGATTACCAGGAGGCTCGAACATAGGCTGACCGAAGTCGGCATGATGCGCGGCAACGAGGCTTATAAGTATCGTTTTGGCGGAATCAATCGCCATATAGTTTCTCTCAAAACCCAGTTAGGTTAGCTTTCTGGTCCTCAGAAGAATATCTAATACAATATTAACGAGGGATGGGTATGCTTTTCTTGACGAGGTTTATCCTTGCATGGTAATATTAATTCAAGCTTTCTTAGCACTCTCATATCGAGAGTGCTAATTATGAAGAGAAACATGACTGACCTGACTTCGCGACAAAAAATAATCCTGTCCCTGATCGTGCACGAGCATACGCGCACGGCACAACCTGTCGCGTCTAAAACTCTGATTGAAGATTACGGTCTGCAGATCAGCTCTGCCACGGTGCGCAACGAGATGAACACGCTCACCGAGCTTGGTCTCATCCGTCAGCCTCATACTTCGGCAGGGCGTGTGCCTACCGAAGAAGGCTATCGCTTTTTTGTCAGCAATCTGGTGCAGCAAACTACTCTTCCGACCGCTACACGCAACACGATCACTCACCAATTCTACCAATCACGGCGCGGTCTGGACCACTGGCTGCCCCTGGCAGCCTCGGTGCTGGCAAATCAAAGCCAGGCGGTCTCACTTGTCACTGCCCCACATTCTGAAAAAATCGCCTTCAAACATCTTGAATTGATCTCCACCCGAGGTTCACAGGTACTTATGGTTCTGGTACTCGTTGGCGGTGAGATCCGTCAGCAGATCCTGGCTCTCGATCAGGTTTACAGTCAGGAATCTCTCTCGCGGACGGCAAATCAATTCAATCAAGATCTCGAAAACAAGGCGGCTCATCAAATTGAAATGCTTGAAGCCAGTGCCGATCCCCTGACTCAGCAAATACTGGCTGCTATTCTCGATCAAATGCACCTCACGGAAGATCTTGTCACAGGTGAACTTTTTCTGGATGGTTTATCGAACCTTCTCTCAACGCCCGAGTTCTCCTCAACCAACCAGGATCATTCACCCCTGCGCCTCCTGGAAGAGCGTCCCCTGCTCAATGATTTGTTCTCACGCACCGTGCTGACAGAGGATATCGGTGGTGTGCAGGTGCTGATCGGAGGGGAAGGTGCCTGGCAGGACCTGAGAAATTGCTCGGTCATCCTGAGCCGCTACGGCATACAGGACCAACTTTCAGGTATGCTTGGCATTCTCGGTCCGATGCGGATGTCTTATGGTCATGCCATCAGTGCTGTTCACTTCGTGGCAGATCTGCTCTCCGACTTGATTGCCGACACATTGATTGATTAGAACAACACACCATGAAACACATTCGAGGAAGAAAATGACTGAAGATACTGAAAACAAAAACGAAACTTTGCTGCCAGAAGAAGTAACCCCAGACCTGGCTTCATTAACAGCTGAAAACGAAGACTTGCGAAAGCAAAATGAAGATTACCTCGACAGCCTCCAGCGTGAGCGAGCCAGTTTTGCCAACTACAAACGCCGCATCGAGCTGGACAATGCAAGTCTTGCTGACCGCCTGCTCGCGGAACACGTAAAGTTTTTCCTGCCGGTTGCAGATGACCTGGAGCGTTCGCTCCTCCACCGTCCGGAAGACCCAGAGTGCGCCAGCTGGATCTTGGGAGTTGAGCTCATCCTGCAAAAACTGCTCAAATCGCTTGAAGAAAAGGGCGTTCGCCCCATGGATATTAAACCCGGCGACATGTTTGACCCCAACACGCAGGAAGCAGTCACTCACGAAGAAAACGACACTTATACCAATGGACAGATTATTGAAGTCATCCAGACTGGTTATCAAATCAAAGATCGCGTCATCCGACCCGCCCTGGTCAGAGTCGCAAAATAGGAGCAATCATGGGAAAAATTATTGGCATTGATCTCGGAACTACAAACTCAGTCGCAGCTGTTATGATGGGCGGTGAGCCTGTCGTCATTCCTTCTGCCGAAGGTGAACGCCTGGTGCCGTCCGTCGTGGCAGTCAACAAAAACAATGAACGGTTGGTTGGGCGTGTTGCCCGCAACCAGGCGATCATTAACCCTGAAAACACGATCTTCTCGATCAAGCGTTTCATGGGTCGCCGGGCTGATGACCCCGAAGTTCAACGTGCCAAAAGCCGCGTGCCATACCAGATCAACAAGGCGCCCAATGGCGACTTGCGCGTGGTGATGGGTGGCAAAGACTATTCTGCTCCTGAAATTTCTGCCATGATCCTGGGCAAAATTAAACGCGACGCTGAAGCCTACCTTGGTGAACCTGTCACCCAGGCAGTCATTACAGTGCCTGCGTATTTCAACGATACCCAGCGCAATGCCACAAAAGATGCTGGCAAGATTGCCGGTCTCGAAGTGCTGCGCATCATCAACGAACCGACTGCCTCCTCCCTGGCTTACGGGCTCGACAAAAAAGAAAAGAATGAAACTATCGCCGTTTATGATCTTGGCGGCGGCACATTCGATATTTCCATTCTCGAGGTTGGGGATGGCGTCTTCCAGGTGAAATCCACCTCCGGGGATACCTTCCTTGGCGGCGATGACTTTGACCAGCGTATCATCGACTGGCTCGCGGATGAGTTCAAACGCGAGAATGGCATTAACCTGCGCGAAGATCGCCAGGCATTGCAGCGTTTAAAGGAAGCTGCTGAGCGGGTGAAAATCGAACTTTCCACTACCATGCAGGCTGAAATCAACCTGCCCTACATCACTGCTGACGCTTCCGGACCCAAACACCTCGTTACCACGCTCACGCGCTCAAAACTGGAGCAGCTGACTGACGAATTCATCCAGCGTACAATGAAACCTGTGGAGCAAGCGCTGAACGATGCCAACCTCAAACCATCCGATATCGACGAGGTGGTCATGGTGGGCGGCATGACCCGCATGCCCGCCATACAGGACGCTGTGCGCAAATTCTTCGACAAAGAGCCGCACAAAGGCGTCAATCCCGACGAAGTCGTAGCGATCGGCGCTGCCATCCAGGCAGGTGTGCTCGGCGGCGAGGTCAAAGACATACTTCTGCTTGACGTCACGCCTCTGACTCTCTCAATTGAGACTCTCGGTGGGATCGCCACGCCCCTGATCAAACGCAACACCACCATCCCAACGCGTGAAAGCCAGGTCTTTTCAACGGCTTCCGACAGCCAGACGCAGGTGGAGATCCACGTACTGCAGGGCGAACGTCCGATGGCTGCAGACAATAAGTCTCTCGGAAAGTTCACGCTCGATGGCATTCCTGCTGCCCCACGCGGCGTTCCACAGATTGAGGTCACTTTCGACATCAACGCCAACGGCATTTTGGAAGTCACCGCCAAAGACAAAGCCACCAGCCGCCAGCAAAACATCACCATCACAGCCTCTTCCGGCTTGAGTGAGTCTGAGGTTGAACAAATGCGCAAAGACGCAGAAATTCATGCCGAAGAAGATCGCAAACACCGCGAGTTGATTGAAGCTCGCAACATTGCTGACAATGCGATCTACAGCTCAGAAAAAACTCTATCAGATCTCGGCGAGAAAATTCCTGCTGACTTGAAATCACGCGTTGAAGATGCAGTCGCAAATGTTCGCTCTGTGCGCGATCAGGACGACTCCAACGCGATCAACAGCTCCGTAGAAGAGCTCATGAAGGTCCTCCAGGAAGTTGGGCAGGCTGCCTATACCCAAACTCAATCCGAAACCCCTGACCAAACCCAGACCGATCAGGGACAAACTCCTGAGGACGACGGTGATGTGGTTGATGGCGAGTTCCATCACGCAGATTAGTTAAAACAGAATGAATTCATCCCTGGCAGGTTTTCCTGCCAGGGATGTGGTCTAAATAGAGAATGACAAACAAACGAGATTATTACGAAGTTTTGGGGATACCCCGCTCTGCCAGCGCGGATGATATCAAGAATGCGTTCCGCAATTTGGCGCGCAAGTATCACCCTGATGTCAATAGTGCCGACGATGCCGAAGAAAAATTCAAAGAGATCAATGAAGCTTACAGTGTCTTAAGCGACCCCGATAAACGCGCTGCTTATGATCGCTACGGCTTCCAGGGTGTCAACACCCAAGGTATGCCCGACTACTCCAATATGGATCTCTCGGATCTTTTTGACCTCTTCGGTCTGGGTGGGTTTGGCGGTTTTGGTGGATCTTCCCGCCGCAGCCGCAATGCGCCCCGCCGTGGCGCTGATCTAAGCACACGCCTCAAACTGACCTTTGAAGAAGCGGTTTTCGGTGCGGAAAAAGAAATCGAGATCACCCGCAACGAAAAGTGTTCAGTTTGTTCGGGCACTGGAGCCGAACCCGGCTCCCACCCCACCACCTGCCCGACCTGTAAGGGCACCGGCGAAGTTCGGCAGGTTCAGCAAACCTTCCTTGGACAGATGGTTCAGGTTGTCACCTGCCCAACCTGTGGTGGTCGCGGCAAAATTATTGAAAAACCTTGCCCTAACTGCCGTGGCACAGGGCTTGAACGTAGAACTGTCCGGAAAAATGTCAACATTCCCGCCGGCGTCGACAACGGCAACCAGGTCCGCTTGATGGGCGAAGGTCAGCCGGGTGCCAATGGCGGTCCAAATGGTAATTTTTACATCGAAATTGAAGTCGCTCCGCACAAATTCTTCCGGAGGAATGGCAACGACATTTTGCTCGATATCGATATCAACATGGCACAGGCAGCACTGGGAGATGAGATCACCATCCCAACCCTCGATGGCGACGTTAAATTGCGTATCCCGCCGGGCACTCAGCCTGGGCGAGTTTTTCGTCTCAAGGATAAAGGCGTTCCCATTCTTCAAAGAAACGAACGCGGGAATCAGTTGGTAACTGTTAACGTCCAAATCCCAACCTCGCTGACTGATCAACAGGAAGAGTTGCTCAAGACCTTGGGTAAAACCATGGGCACGGATATTAAAATCCAGGAGCGCAGTTTCTTCGACAAACTAAAGGATGCCTTCGGTGGATAAACCTTATGCCTGGCTTGAAGCCTCAATCGTTTGTAGTGGAGAATTAGCCGAAGCCGTCGCCGAGGTTTTCTCCCGCTTTTCCCCCGGCGGGGTTCTGATCAACAGCGTCACCCACTTCGATGCAATTGGTCACGAGGAGGTCCCCACGGGGGATATGCAGGTCGTCGCCTATTTTCCCCAGAATGAGCAGTCTGAGGTCATCCGACAGCAGCTTGAAGCAGCGATCTGGCACATGTCCCAAATTGTTCCGCTTGGCGCCATCGAATATAAGTTTATCCTCGACCAAAACTGGATGGAAGCCTGGAAAGCCAACTACAAGCCGCTCAAGATCGGTCGCAACCTGATTGTCCTGCCAGCCTGGGTGGACCCGGCTTTGGCTGAAGGTCGCATTCCGATTATCATCTCACCCGACATGGCGTTCGGCACGGGCACGCACCCCTCCACTCAACTTTGCATGCTTGCCCTCGAAAAATATGGCGTTAAAGAAATGGATGTGATTGATATCGGCACCGGCAGCGGCATATTGTCCATTGAAGCCGCCAAACTCGGAGCCAAACGCATCCTGGGCGTGGATAATGATCCCGAGGCAATTCCCTCAGCCATCAATAATGCCGCCCTGAACGGCGTAGGGAACAAAATCGTATTCGAAGTTGGAACACATACTGATGTGCTCAATCGAAAGGATGGCTTCAATCAAGCTCCGCGCGTCATCGCCAACATTCTCTCGCCGATTCTGGCAAATATGTTATCCACCGGACTGACGTATCTGGTCAGCCCAACGGGCTTGCTCTTTCTCGGCGGCATTCTTGAGCACCAGGCGCAGGATCTGGCAAATCTTGCCCGTAGCTTGGGCATGACCCTGCGCGAAACCCTTCACCAGGAAGATTGGGTCGTTCTTGTCCTTCACAAACCCGCCTGATTGTCTCTAAAGCAGGAGGCTTGAGATTTAATCCTGTCGCTGTGAGCCCCGATTCTGGCAAGGGAGCTATTCCACAGATTTGTGAGATTCGCGGCAGTCTGCAGTTTTAATCGTCTATAAGTCAAAAAACGGATCGCCACGGAAAAGAGGCTCGCAATGACGAAATCGTTTGGCGGATCGCTATACCTTGCTTGGCGATCAAGAGCCCATCCGTACAAGGGGTTAATTCCCACGGCTAAAGCCCGGAGAGAGATCGTTCGTAGGGAAGGGGCTTGACCCCTTCCGCCACGCGCCCAAATGGAACGGCACAAGACCGTTCCCTACAAATTTGCCAACTGGGCGGCTGGACTAAAGCCCAGCCGTACGAGTTAGTTGTACAGTGGGGGTTTACTCCCTCCGCTAATATCTTCTTAGACTGATTCAGCGGCTGGACTAAAGCCCAGCCGTACGGAGGGGATTTACTCCCACCTCCACCGCCCACATATGCCAACTGGGCGGCTGGACTAAAGCCCAGCCGTACGGAGGGGGTTTACTCCCTCCGCTAATATCTTCTTAGACTGATTCAGCGGCTGGACTAAAGCCCAGCCGTACGGAGGGGATTTACTCCCACCTCCACCGCCCACATATGCCAACTGGGCGGCTGGACTAAAGCCCAGCCGTACGGAGGGGGTTCACTCCCTCCGCGAATATCTTCTCAGGCTGATACAGCGGCTGGACTAAAGCCCAGCCGTACAGTGGGGGTTTACTCCCTCCACAGAAATATGCGCTCTTACAAGCTTGGTATACAGTGGTAAAATTTGACCTTGCTAAACCTGGCGTAGAAAATTATCGCGGGCAATTTTGCTCCACCAGAAGCGACTACAAAACTATTTTGCTAACCTCATTTGAGGAATCATCTGAGAAAGGTCGATGATCATCTATGTCTTCAACAAATCCTGCTGTAAACCCAACTCCCATTAAAAACCAAACAAGTAGGGTCCTGCGCAACCGCTGGTTTATTTTAGGGGTCGGTGTATTCATCGTAAGTATCGTGCTCATGCTTACACTGGACATGCAACTCTATGCTGTGTCCATGGTGGCGGGGTTGATGGGTATTGCTCTTTCGGCGTACTTCATCTTGCTCATCACGCTCCGCCCGGTGCAGTCCGAAACTATGGTTGACCCGGCAAATGATATCCGTAATGGTGCGCGCACTTACCTCAGACGGCAGATCAAGACAATTTTAATGGTGACGCCATTTTTTGCGGCTTTGTTGTATTGGATCCTGGACTGGAAAGTAGCGGTAACTGCTGTTTGTGGCGTCCTGACCTCTTTGCTGGCGTCCTATATAGGTATGAGTGTGAGTGTGCGGACAAATCTGCAGACTGCAGATATCGCCAATGAAGGGAGGCAAAGTCCCTTCCGTGTGGCTCTGTTTGGCGGCTCAGTCATGGGTTTTTGTATCACTGGCTTGAGTCTGATTGTGCTTTCCGTGTTGTTTAGCATCTTTAAAGACCCTAACGCACTGGTTGGTTTTGCATTTGGCGGCGGTCTGGCAGCCTTATTTGCTCAAATTGGTGGCGGAATTTTTACAAAATCAGCGGACATCGGCGCAGACTTGGTGGGCAAGATCGAAGAAAATATCCCTGAGGATGATCCTCGTAATGCAGCTGTTATCGCTGATTTGGTGGGGGACAATGTTGGCGACTGCGCGGGACGCGGAGCGGACCTCTTCCAGACTTTCAGTGACGACCTGGTCACAGGTTCCATTGTAGCGGTCGCATTAGCTTCGATTTATGGACAGAACGGCATCTTCTTCCCGTTCCTGATGCAGAGCGTGGGTATATTCGCCTCTGCCATTGGCATTTTCGCCACCCGGGAATGGAAACCCGGCATGTCTCCATCCACGCAGTTCAACATCGGATTGCTTGTGAGTTCTGTTTTTAGCATAGCTGGTGCGATAATTTTGTCCCTTTTATTGCTGGACAGTTGGATTATTGCTATCGCTGCCACTTTGGGTGTAGTAATCACCACAGTCGCCTCTTTGAGCACACGTTATTATGCGGGTATGGAAGGTAAACCGGTCAAAAACATCGCCAAAGCCTCCAAACGCGGTGCCGCTTTGAACCTGATCACTGGGATTGCCTACGGCTTGCAGAGCCCTGTATTACCGGTAGTCATCCTGATGGGTGTGGTGATTGGCGTTTATTCATTTTCAGGCAATAGTCTTCTGGCACTGGTGGGGGTTAACATCGGAACAGACCTGCTGATCACCTTCATCATGGCTGCAGATGCCTTTGGACCAATCGTAGACAACGCTGCAGGGATAGCCGGGATGGCACAAGCAGACAGGCCCGTTATCGAGAAGCTCTCCAAGCTCGATTCAGTCGGTAATACGATGAAAGCTATCACCAAAGGCTATGCCATGATTTCCGGAACCATTACAGCCTTTGTCATCTTCCTGACCTTTTACAGGCTCGCAGGTATCGAATCGATCGATGTCACCACGCCTTTTAACCTCGGCTTCCTGTTCATTGGGGTCTGTCTGCCGTTTCTTATCTCCTCGCTGGTCATCGGTTCAACCGCAAAAACTGCTGAAAAGATGGTGGATGAAGTCCGCGACCAATTCACAAAGAACCCGAACATTCTCGAGGGTACAGCCAAACCGGATTATTCTCACTGTGTCGACATCGCCACCCGCAACGCTCTGCGGGAGATGATCCTGCCAAGCGCGATCAGCGTCCTGGTGCCGATTGCGGTTGGGTTTGCTTTTGGCATGAATGCACTGGGGGCTGTCTTGGTTGGTTCGGTGGCGTGTTCTGCACTCCTGGGACCTTTCTTCAACAACACCGGTACCGCGTTTGACAATGCCAAGAAGACCATTGAAGACCTCAAACACATGCGCGGCACCCCTGAGCACATCGCCGCTGTAATTGGAGACACCGTCGGAGATTCCCTGAAGGATGTCGCCGGACCCTCCACCCTGATTTTCATGAAGCTGATTGGCATGGCATCGCTGCTGATTGTGCCGCTCATCAAATAGCTTTTAGTCTACTTCCTACACGCAAAGAAGTTTCCCCTGTGAGCACGAAAGATTACAGGGGAAAACTTTAAAATCCTTAGAAGAAATGCGAGGGAAAGTAACCGGTCACGTTGACCGCGTTGCTCTCGATGAAAAACGCTTTAGGATCCAAATCCAACACACCCCGCCTGAGTCGGATCAGTTCATATTTTGACACTACCGTGTTGATAACGACAAAATCCGTATCTGTATACGCGCCTTTTCCATTCCAATAAGTAGCACCGCGTTGGATTTCTTGCGTGATGAATGGAAGAATTTCACGATTGCGTGTAATGACTATCACGTTGATTTTTACATTCTGATAATGGGTGTGGTCCATCATGAAGGCGTAAACCAGGGTAAATATCACTGAGTACACCATGATAAGCGGCGGATTGGTGAAAAGAGCATAGCCATAAACGATCAGGCTAATGATCAAACCCACCCTTCCAACACTGAAATTGTTGCGCTTCATGCTGATATACACCCCCAGAATATCCGTCCCACCTGAAGACCCCCCAGCCCTCAGGCACAATCCAGCCCCAAACCCTGCCAGCACTCCCCCTACCAGGCAGACTGTCAGCAGATCATCGAGCTCGGGAATCAATGGACGGATTGGAATGAACGATAGCGCAAGCGTTATCACAGCGATCGAAACAACTGTTTTCAACATGAACTTTCGGTTGACAGCTTTATATGAAATCAGCAAAAGAGGTAAATTCAGACCCAACAGGATCACACCAGTCAAAGATCCTATCCCCGGAATCATCTTTTGAAGCAGCTCCAGGATGATCTTTGCAACACCCGTGAGATTGCCAATGTAAAGCCCTGCAGGGATAACCAACAAATTAATGGTAGCTGCGTAAAGTAAGCTGCCAAAAATGATCAGACAAAAATCCCTGAGATCGCTCCCAAAATCAGGTCCTTTCAGGAATTTCTTCCGTTCCCTTTTGGAGGGTTTCGCCTTACTTGCCGCGTGCTTTTTTGCTTTGGGTTTACGGGCAGAAACCTGAAGATTACCCAAGTCTTGGATGGACAAAACAAGAAAGCTG
>JAXGPH010000038.1:0-12025 GCA_040767065.1 Anaerolineaceae bacterium
AATTAGACCCTCAACAAGGGTTGCGCGTAGGTCATGTTCTTCTTCTGAACCTGACATTACGAATGCTGGCATACATATCATAAACAACGGGAGATTTTCGATGTCAGGTTGAAATGCGCAACCTGACCTACGACTGACATCACGAATGTTGGCATACATGCCTTCGACAAAGGTGGCTTTCTATAAAACCCCCCTAATAAAAGCAGCGCCCCAGGTCTCGGGGCGCTGCCAACTAAAAACTAATAATCAACTATTTGAGGATAAGCGGCAGGAAGATTTGCCTCGCCGTAACCGTGATGGTCACAACAGCCGTGTCGCTGAATTCACCTTGCAACATTGTGGGCAGGGTTGAATTCAATTGATATTCGAACGTATCCACACCAAAGAAACCGGCGTTGGGCACGTAGGTGAAGGAGCCATCGTCGTTGAGTGTGAGCGTGCCGTTTGTCGGTTGCGCATTCACACCCAGCGTAACAGTCTCGTCCGGATCCAGCAGCACATCGTTCGCCAAAACGCCTGGCGCTGCAATGTCCAGCGTTACACCCGTCATGGTCTCGTACTCGTCGTCATTTGCCGTAACCCAGTCATTTACCGAGTTGACTGTAATGGTAACAACTACAGTGTCACTGTAAGCCTCACCATCAGTTAGCTTATAGCTGAATGTGTCAATTCCGTTGAACTCAGCATCCGGAGTGTAGATAAAGCCGCCATTCAGGGTCCAATCGAGCGTTCCGTTGCTAACGTCATCGACAGGAAAAATCGTCATTTCGTCTCCATCGGCGTCAGAGTCATTTTCCAGGACGCCCGGGGCAAGAACCGTTAGAACCGTGTCCTCATCGGTGGTGTAGGCGTCTGCCACCGCGACTGGTGCTGCATTCATGTTCAACGTGATGATCACAGGGTCGTGGTCGGAAGAGCGGTAGGCATCCGGCGCATAAAGCAGGTCCTGCGCGGGAAGTTTGAAAGACATGTCGTAGTCAATTAAGTCTGGCTCATCAGCGTTGATGTGCCAGAAATTGACGTCCACGACGGCCTCCGCCATCGCCGGGTTCGCCAGGGCGTGATCCAGGTAACCGGTCTGCCCATCGTAAACATAGCCGTAAGCGTATTCACCGCGTATCTCAAGGATCATATCAAGGTAATCGTCCGCGGTGTCAGCGGCGTCATCCGCACCCAGTTTGATCGCGTCAATGGGATCTTCCTTGTCATAGGAGTTGAGATCGCCAATGATCAGGACGTTTTCAACATCCGGGAAGTATGTCGGGTTGGCAAGCCAATCAACAAGCGCTTCAGCAGCTGCCTTGCGGGTCAGGTTGCAGTTGCCCTGTCCGTCGCCGGTATCGGGATCACCCAGATCATTGCAGTCAGAGCCTTTGGATTTAAGGTGGTTGACCGCCACCACGAATTCATCACCGGTTGCGTTGTCCCTGAAGACCTGTGCCAAAACTGGGCGGTTTTTAGTATCGATGAAACGCGAATCCACGCTGGAATCCAATATCTGGTATTCTCCCACCGGGGTCACCGAAGCAGGTTTGTAAAGAATGGCTTGCTTGATGGCATCCCCGCCGATTGCACCGGTATCGATGTAAGCATAGGTGCCTGCGCCTTTGATCAGGTTCAGCCCTGCAACCAGGTCTGCCACAGCGTCACCGCCGCCGGGATGCTCGTTCTCAATTTCCATTAAGCCGAAGATATCTGCATCAATGGCGCCCAGCGCCGAAAGGATCTTCGCCCTCTGGCGCTCGAATTCATCAGCGGTGTCAGCGCCGCGGCATTCCATGTCGCCGCTCGGACCACAAATGTCATGGGTGCCGTCATCCAGGGTGACAAAGTAGTTCAAGACGTTAAAACTCGCCACCTTCAGGTCGCCTTCGAGGATCTCGGGAGCAGTAGTGCGCGGGTTGGCATCCTCGTAGGTGGCGCCAGTGGTAGGCTGCACGCGGTAAAGATTGTAGCTGTAGTCCAACACGCCTGTGACGTCCGTCACGGTGCCGCCGCCGCGGAACAGGTTGTCCATGTCGAAGATATCACCATTGGGGTGAATGGCGGGGTCAGGATTCTGAGTGGTGCGTCCGTCATCCAGGGTGATGCAGTCCAAAAGGTAAGCCTGGGCTGCTGCTATGGCATCCTCGCCGGGCTCAACGAAGGCGGTTGGGGTCATGTGCCGCGTGGAGGTCAGCACGATCTCACCGTAGTAGTCAAAGTTGAAATATTCCGAGATGACCAGAGGTTGGGGGAAGGTCACCAGCATGCTTTCATACTTCTCAAAGTTACTGACATTGGTCACAGGCAGGTACAGTGGAGTGGCAGCAATAACGTTGCCGGACGAACAATGCTGTAAGGCTGAACCTGTAATTTCCGTTAATCCGTAGTATTCACTGACTGCACCGGTCACGCGAACTCTATCCCCCTCATTCACATCCGGACCGCTTGGGTAATAGATAAACACACCCTCTGAAGTATTGGAGTTGCCATCCGCGGTGGGTTCCTGGATAAAGAAGCCATTCAGGTTCCCCGAATCTGATGAATCATTGTTTTGGAAGTCACCCACCACCACGCCTTCAGTGGTGACGGTCTGACCAACCTTTGGCGAAGTTTCTCCGACGCCCTGGATCTCGTAAATGGGCGTGTAAAGGTCGCCGCAGCCTGGCACGACGGTGAAGCTGAAGCTGTAATCTTCAAGCATGTAATTGGCGGTCGCATCGTCTGTGTCGTCATCATAGACCTTGGTATAGTCGATCGTGACTGTGCAGCTATCCCCGACCGCAAAGTCCTCGATCGGGTTAAGCGTGAAGATGGGGTCATTGTCGTCAACTGCTGCAGAGTATACGGTGGAGTTTCCGCAGATGATGTTGAACCAGGGCTCTACTACCGTAACGGGTTCGCTAAAGGTGATAAAGATGTCATCAGTCTTCTGTGCCGAACCGCCATTGGTTGGCAATGTGCTGGCAACTGTGGGAGCTTGATCACCCGGTCCACAGATCATCGTATGGCTGCCGAGATCGGAATAGGTGTCCTGTGGAAATCCATTGTATTCCAACGACGGTTCAAAGATGTCGCCAGGTAAGGTATCTCCCTGGCAGACAGTAGCTTTGCGGACCAGTGTGTGTTCGGCGGTGGCTGTATCACCACTTCCCCAGGCAGTACCGGGATCATATCCAAGCCGACCGAATGAGTCACGAATTATGTTACCATCAGATGTGATTTCATACAGAACCAAAGTATCATCACCAGTAAAGGCCGTGACTGCATGAAGAAGGTCTGCATAAGCTTTTAAAGCCTCAGAAGCTGCACCATCTACAACTACAAAAGTTTCCCCTGCAGGTAGAAGCGTTTCTTCTTCCCAAAAAAGTGTACTTGAAGAGCTCGTGCTCCCGTTGGAATAAAGTCTTATAAAATAATTCTGCAGATTTATTTCTGCACCGGTGCCATTAAACAATTCTATGGCTTTATTGTTTCTACTTCCCTCCACATACTCCGAAATGATGAAACGCTCTGGGAATGTTTCCCCCAGACCGCAGCTGTTTGTAGGAGAGGTAGAGTTTCGTGGAACAGGGGCGAGAGCTTCAAAATCCACGCTATTATCATCTATATCAGTGCATCCACTTGCCAGTCGCATTGCAGCAGTTGTATTGGATAGACCGGGTGCTGCGGCTAAACCTTCAAAGAAGTTTGCAGTCCCATAACCCACCAAATCTACAATTAATGCCAATTGCTCTGGACTACATGGGGTTGAACCGCCATTACACCCGAGGGAAACCTGGCTATTAACCAAATCGACCTTACCAGCTGAACCAGAAGCATTAATCGGAGTGGTATCAATAACATCAGGTGTCAAAGGTAAGGTGGTCCCGTTTGCTCCACTTGCCCCTTGAATTAGGAGATATTGGCCTGCGCCTAGCGTAATATCAGGCAATTCGGCCAGTTGATTAGCTGCACCACCAAAATATCCATCACCAGTGGCACTCGCGTACTGTATCGACATGCCTGCAAGTGATACAGGTGTGCTGCCAGAGTTGAAAATCTCAAAATAATCATGCGTGTAAGTAGCGCCCGTGTTGCCGCCGCCATAGACTTGAGAGATTCGAAGGGGATTTGCCGCTTGGACAGGCTTGGCTGGTTGGATGCCCACCATGCCAACCATCAGCAGGGCAGCCATCATAACTAATGTGAGACGAGACTTTCTTTGCATGTGTGAATACCTCCAGGTTATATGTTTGGATAAAAACTGCGCCGATAAATATTATAATGACTAAAGGATTATGCAACCATTTTTCTGTAAATTTTTCTGTAAATACCTCTTTAATGTTTCAGAGTTTTGTCAGACCGGCATCGTTTTCCGATTTGCCACTCCTTACTGATTTCCATTATGATAGCCGAAACTAATCTTAAACGCGCATTGCCTCACAAATAATATTACTTTAGCTGTAAATGTAAATTAGGCGTTTCTATTGAGGCATACAATTGTGTTGGAATGGTTTTACGAGGTTTTGTTACGGGGGAATAGTGAGAGCATCGGGTTGATCTCTGCGTCAGCCATTAGCAGTGATGGGTAAATTGTAGGGTTGATTCGATCAGGAAAAGGCAGACCTTTTCCCTACGAGGTTTGGTAATTGGTTGAGAACCTCGTAGGGTTACCGGCCCTGCAGATCCTCCCCTTGCGGGATGCGTCAACCGAAATGGGTAACCACATCCCTCCAGATAGTGGCTCCCAAGTGGTTACCCGTACAAGAGTATTTATTGGGTATGGGCAGGCCCCTGTGCCTGCCCGGTCCAGACCACGGATAACCACAGGGGGTTATCCCTACACAGCCCATACAGTGTAGGGTCGACAGCCCTGCAGATCCTACCCTTGCGGGATGCCTAGACCAAAGTAGCGCCTTCACACAAAACTGCAAATATCCACCCTTGAACTTTAGACTATAAGCTAATAAAATAGGTTATTATCTATTCACCGGAGGAATGCTATGTGCGCTTCTATCCAAACCAAAATCCAATGGGATATCGGGACGGCTTATGACCTCTTTGTGAGTCTGCGGGCGCTCCATGACCCCGATACCTTCGGCATCAGGGCATCCTGGGCTGCCGGCGTGCGCTCGCGCCTGCCAGCCGAGCACCGCCAAACGCTTGACCTGGCTATTAAGCAGATCTCCCCGCCACTTTTTTTCGTTCAGAGCTTGCCTGCGCCCAAGAACGCGTCGGTTTTGATCGACGCGCTCAAGAAGTTGCCCGATTCGCGCGTGCTGGAAACACTTTCATTTCCCTTTCAGACCTCTGCCGCTTTCAAGGAAACTCTGCTCAACACCCGCCCGGGGCACAAATGGACCCCCGCTGAGCGGCAGATCTTGCTGGAAAACAACCATTTTCCCGAGAAGCACACCCAGTCTGCCTACCTCGAAGGGCTCTACCAGATCTGGTCGGATCGCGAGGCTTTTGGCGGCAAGCTCGTCAAAGCGCTTGAAGCCTATATAGAAAACTTCTTTGCCGAAGAGGAACAGCGCATCCTACCGATCCTTAAGCAAGGTTTGTCGCACGCACAGATGCGGGCGGGCAGCCAGCCCTTGCCTGTGTTGCTTGAAGAGCTGAGCAACGGCGTGCGCCTTGAAAAGATCGATTCTTATTCAAGAATTGTTATGGCACCTTCCTTCTGGGGTTCCCCTTACATGTTTCTCGAGAAACTGAGCCCGGACACACTGATGGTCGTCTTTGGCGCGCGGCCGGATTCGATGGCGATCATTCCTGGGGATATCGTTCCAGACGCCTTGATCCGCAGCCTTAAAGCGCTCTCAGACTCAACCCGCCTGCGCATCCTGCGCTACCTGGCGCAGTCCCCCCACACTGCCACAGAGCTTTCGCGCGCCCTGCGGCTGCGCCCGCCTACGGTGCTGCATCACCTCAACCAACTGCGCATGGCTGGCATGGTTCAGATCCTCCTCAGCGAGGAAGGCGAACGGCAGTTCTCGCCGCGTTACGACGGCTTTGAGAACACTATCGACTTGCTCAAGCGTTTTGTCCAGGGGGGATGAAGTTGGAAGACATTAAATCTGAAACCGAGCCTGAAGAACGCCGCTCGGTCTTGAGCACCTACCTGAGCCGCGTGCAAGCCTTTTCCGGCAACGCCAGGCTCTTCCTGCTGAGCCTGCTGTTTTTTGGCGTTGCCATGGGCATCAGCCAGTTGCTGTTCAACTTCTATGTGCTCAGCCTGGGGTACAACGAAGCCACACTCGGCAACCTGGTAACCGCCCGCAGCCTCACGTCTCTGATCGCCGCGCTACCAATGGGCTATCTTACCGACCGCATCGGAGGCAAGAACGCCTTTCTCATCGGCTACCTGAGTTATGGTGTTTCGATGGCACTGATGCTGCTTTTCCCATCTGTCCCGGTGTTTATCTCCATGAATGTCCTGCAGGGGGTTGCCCAGGCGCTCTCGGGCGTTGCTACCGGGCCTTTTTTAATGGAAAACAGCGGCGCCAAAGAACGGACTTATCTCTTCAGTTTGTCATCGGGGCTGCGCATGACGGCGACTTCCATTGGAGAATGGCTGGGCGGTTACCTGCCCGGCTGGGCGGCAAGTCTGATTGCTGTCAGCGCGGTCAGCTCGCAGGCTTATGGCTGGTCGCTGTGGGTCATGGCATTCCTCTCACTGGCATCAGCAGTGCCGGTAATTTTAATGAAGGCAAAAATACGGTCCCTCAGCCAGCGCTCAGCTTTTGCGCCGGTCAGCTTTATCCGCAAGAATCCAGGGCTTCTCGGAAAACTGATCCTGCCCAGCCTGGTAATTTCGATTGGCGCGGGGATGATCATGCCTTTTATGAACGTGTTTTTCCGCAATGTCCACAATCAAAGTGATGCAGCGATTGGCGTGATTTTTGCCTGGGGCAGCCTGGCAATGGGCATTGGGTTAGTGGTCGCGCCAGCTCTGGCGGAGCGGTTTGGCAAAATCCAGGTGGTGACAGCCACCCAGGCACTCTCGATCCCCTTCCTGGCGCTGCTGGGGTTTGCACCCTGGTTTGAGGTAAGTGTGGTCGCCTATTACATTCGGCTGACGCTGATGAACATGAGCGGTCCGATATACTCCACCTTTACCATGGAACGGGTGGACCCTGAGTCGCGCGGGATGATTGCGAGTCTTTCAAGCATGGCAAGCAATTTTGGCTGGGCTTTCAGCCCGACCATTAGCGGCTTGCTGCAGGTGCGATCGGGTTTTCAGTGGCCTTTCACCATCACGATAATCACTTATATGATCGCCATCGGGATGTATTACGCCTGGTTTCTCGCCAAAGGCAAGGGGGAACAGCCTGTGGAGATGGAGTAAGATTGGTATAAGGTGTTGATTAGCCACTCCGCATGTACTCTGGATTGAAATTGTATTTATGTGCGCGCAGAAAGACTGAAACAAACTGATATATTGTCACAATAGGATTCAACCATGAAACTTTGGAAAACGCTCTCAAAGAAAACCGTTTTCGAGAATCTCCCTTGGATTAGGCTTGAAGAACACCAGATTGAACTTCCAAATGGGAACGTGCTCGATCAGTGGGTCTGGATCGATACGCCCGATTTTGTCATCGTTGTGGCTGTTGATGACCAAGACCGTTTCTTGGTCTTCGAGCAGACCAAGTATGCCTCTCCAGGCATTACCCTGGCACCGGTCGGTGGATACATTCAACCGGGGGAGGAGCCTCTATCAGCTGCCAAACGAGAACTGTTGGAAGAAATGGGCTATACGGCAGAAACCTGGATCAATTTAGGCTGTTTCTTCACTGATGCCAACCGTGGTAACGGAAAAGGCTATTACTTTCTGGCTAAAAACGCCCGAAAGACAGAACAAATTGTCCTTTCAGATGACCTGGAGGAGCAGCGGTTGCTCTATTTCTCAGCCAGTGAGTTGCAAGAAGCTTTAGATCTAAACCGAGTGAAAATCATAACATGGCAGGCTTGTTTTAATATGGCTTTGCAGCATTTTCACAAACATTGATTCTAGGCAGTTAACAAGCCCTACACCTTTCACCTTTTCACAGGGTCTTGGGATTTCCGTAGCATCATAATCTCCCGTGTGATTGCCATCAACATGTATTTATAGAAGTGTCGGCGGAATGAGGTGGGGCGATTTTGCTTGACACGACCAATGATATTCCATATAATAGGGTTCTGCTTTCCCTGGTAGCTCAATTGGCAGAGCGGGCGGCTGTTAACTGCTAGGTTAGAGGTTCGAGTCCTCTCCGGGGAGCTGAAGAGAGCGTCTCTGGCATGCCAGAGACCTTTTTTTCGAACAGGCTGTGCTATAATATCAGCCACAAAATGGTCCTGTAGCTCAATTGGCAGAGCAAGCGCCTCTTAAGCGTTAGGTTCTCGGTTCGAGTCCGAGCAGGATCATTTTTCTATTTAATCCTTTTGTAGGCCGGATTGCGTAATTCAATCCGGCTTTTTTGTTAGACCCAGGTTAAGTTCTCGGTTCGGTACTGGCAAGCCAGCAGGCTGCGCACTCCTGTTCCCCTGACCCCCTCCAGCCGAGGAACGAGGCGGATGGAGGGGGAATTAAAGGGGGTGGGTTTTTCTCTTAATCTTTTCGTAGGCCGGACAAAGTATTTGTAGGGCGGGATTGAGGGCACCGTGAACAATATGATGGACGAATGTATCGTGCCCTCAATCCGCCGACATCGGTGATTATTGTGCAACGGCGGATTGGAAGCACATCAAGGTTTCTACATGATATAGTATACAGTGCTTCCAATCTCGCCCTACGACTCGCTATTCATGAAAAACAGCGAAAGGCGAGACAAAGTGCTGTAGGGCATGGCAGGCTACCCGCAGGGTATCGAGGGCACCGTGAACAATGTGATGAGCGAAAGTATCGCGCCCTCAATCCCGCCCTACATGCGAAAGATCTGGCGCATTAAAACCTGCAAGACTATTTGATCATCAGTGGCAGGAAAACCATAGGCTGATATTCAACAGCGCCAATGTCACATCCCCCACCAACCGGTCGCGCTACCCCGCGCTGGTCAGTGGCAGGGCAAACCGCCGGGTCAGCAACATCAATGGCTGAGCTGCCAGCTCCGAGGGCATGGGTCATCGTAAAGCCGCCATTGTCCGCCAAGGGACCAAGAAGCGGATCACTTGTGATGATATTTGTGCCACCTGGGTAGCCGCCCTGGATGACACTATAGGAGACAATTGGCAAAGTGGTTCCATTTACAAAAATCTGGTCAGATTCAGGTGTGTTTCCCCACAAAATCGTATTGATTATGTTGGTGGAGTTGGCTTCAGGGGACCAATTGTATATTCCACCGCCAGCAGCCGTGGCTGTGTTGCCAAAAAAAGTTACATTGATCAATGTTGAAGCGCTGAAGTCGTTATACATTCCCCCACCATTTTCAGCCGAGTTGCCAGAAAAAGTAACATTGGTCAGCGTGGGGTCGGTGGTGTTGCCGTTGTTATACATACCACCGCCTTTTTGCCCGGCAGAGTTCTCAATGAAGCTGACATTATTCAGCTCAGGACTGCTGCCGAAGTTGCACATCCCACCCCCGTTTTGTGTTGTAAAGTTCCCTGAAAAGAGAACATCCGTCAGTTTGGGGCGGCTGTTGTTATTATTGACCATTCCACCGCAAGACCCCTCCGACCAGTTCCCATAGAAAGATACATTAGTCAGTGTTGGGCTGCTATCATCATTGAGCATCCCACCACCCTCGTTGTTGGTGAATATTACATCGGTCAGCGTGGGATTGCTTTGATTGACGTTAGCCATCCCTCCAGGGGATTGATAGACGGATCTGTTTGCAGAAAAGGTTACATTGATAAGCGTAGGGCTGCTTTGATCATTGTACAGCCCACCACATCCATGCATGGAAGAATTCAGAATGAAAACAAGATTATTTAACCTGGGGCTGCTTCTGAGGCTAAACATTCCCGCACCATTAGAGGTGCTTTCCGATATATCACCATTCGCATTTCCGCCGGTGATAATGAAGCCGTCCAGTTTGGCAAGGCGGTTCACATCCGTAGCGGTAAGCACGTGATAGCTATTCTCATTGTTATTGGCAAAAGCCTCCCCATCATCGCCGTTCAAATCACCGCTCAGGATCGTGGGGTGCAGTTCCCAATCCCTATCTTCCCAGTCTCCGCCACCAGGTGGAAAGCCGCCATAAATCTTTAGGCCTGATTCCAGTTTAAAACTAGTATTTCGATCACCTGTGGTTGTAGGAATGTAAGTTCCTGCTGCTACCCAAATCTGATCCGGTAGTTTTCCGATCGCGGTTTGCAGGTCGCAGGCTTCCTCCCAACTCAGACAAGAATCTGTCGGTTCTCCCGTTTCTTTAACGTAGAGAATTTCGGGTGGTTCCTGAAAAAGTGGGGCAGCTGAGGCAGTTGAAAATAAAACCAACAAAACAACCAGACTGTACAGACAAGATTTGAGTGCCTTCATTGCATACACCTGCCCTTTCTTGGGTGCTGAACAACATGGACAACTTGATTGTAACCCTGAATCCTTGAGAATATCGCTAATTCGTCAGTTAATTCGTCAAATTTATAAAGAAATATCTGGCGTTAAATCGATTATTAACACAGCTACTGTTTTTTTGGCTTAGGGCACACATTTTTTGTGCCGCTTAAAAATTTTTGACGACATTATTCTAAATCAACATTAACGACCTGTGTCAACATCAACAACCTGTGTGATCCAAACAAAAATACGTTAAACTGAAGAGATGTGGTGAACTATGAAAAAGACGATTGTCCTCTATCGCTCCAAAACCGGGTTTTCAAAACGCTATGCTGAGTGGATCGCTGAAGACCTGACGTGTGAATGCCGTTCCATCAAAGGCGTGAAATTAGATGATCTCCAGGATTATGGGGTGGTGATCTACGGCGCAGGCGTTTATGCCGGCATGATTGCTGGTTTAGGCAAGATCAAGAACTGGATGGAGAAGTCTCCGGAAAAGACCTGGATTGTCTTTGCCACCGGAGCGACCCCACCCAAGGAAGGTTATGAGGAATTGATTTTCAAGACCAACTTCCGCAAAGGAGAAAAAAGACCGGCACACTTTTACTACTTCCTCGCAGGCATTAACTACGAAAAAATGGGCTTTTTTAATCGCGTTTTGATGAAATTATTCGCAAGTGTATCAGCAAAAAAGAACAGCACGACCCGAGCTGCAAGTCAGACCTCAATTGACCTGGCCAATCGCGACTATATCGCGGAGTTGCTGAGTTACGCTCACCGGAAAGCGAGATAAAGATGAACCTTGAACATGTTGCCCTCTATGTGGACGACCTGGAGGCGATGAAAGCGTTTTATGTTCGCCACTTTGGTGCCACTGCCAACACCAAATACCACAACCCGCGCACCGGTCTGCAAACCTACTTCCTCAGTTTTGATGGCGGCGCCCGCCTCGAGATCATGCAGCGCCCCGGGATGAGCCCCAGGGCATCTGGCAAGCATGCTCTTGGCTATACACACATTTCTTTCAAGCTTGGCTCGATCGAGAAGGTCACCCAGTTGACTGTGGAACTGCAGGCAAGCGGCTGCCCTTTGCTGAACGGCCCCCGCATGACCGGCGACGGCTATTACGAAAGCGTTCTCAGCGACCCGGAAGGCAATTTGATCGAACTGGTTGCCTGACCTCAGCCATATTCAAAGCGTATTTGCCTTTTAAGGAAAAGATGGGTGCAAAGCAAGAAATGGTTGACCTGATCCTTGATTTCGCCCGGAGGGATGAATGCATTCGGATTGTGACGATAAACAGCTCACGCGCCAACCCCAACGCGCCCCGGGACGCCTCCCAGGATTATGACATTGTCTTTATAGTGACGGAAATGGACAACTCCCTTGCCGACAACGGGTATGTTTAACGACTGCTGCAATGAATTTCGGTGGTTCGGGAGACTTCGAAGGATGTCGCTGTGCTTTTCGGCTACAGTTATCCTGATTACAATGAAAAAGGAAACCAATAGCTGGGGAAGTTGGGAATGGCAACCAACTATTTTCTGATTACATCTCGATTTTCTATAGCCCGCCATC
>JAXGPH010000039.1:0-11211 GCA_040767065.1 Anaerolineaceae bacterium
TCCGGATGTCGATTCGTAGCGAACGGTCTTGCGCCACTCCGGATTTCGATTCGTAGGGAACAGCCTTGCTGTCTCCGGATTTCGATTCGTAACGAACGGTCTTGCACCGTTCCGGATATTGATTCGTAGGGAACGGTCTTGCACCGTTCCGGATATCAATTCGTAGGGGACAGGGTTTGCGCCGCTCCGGGTGAAATATATAAATTTACCCTGGATGTCGAGCCGAAGTACGCAACCCGACCCAGAACTTAATTTGCGTTAGGGTTTATCCGTAGGGCGGTTGGCGTAAAACAAAGTTGATCTCTGGGTCATCACAAAAAGTCAAACCCACCATTAAAATGCCGCTGCGGCAGGTGGGTTGGCTAAACAAGGATTAGTTTGGTTCGTAATGAGTGGCGCCAACTTGCTCTAAATCTTATTTTGTCAGAAGCTTCCTTTATTGAGGTTTTTATTCCCAATCCGTCTATAATTCATCCAAACCTGCTTCAAAAGGACATACCATGCTAGAACTTGAAATCCAGAAGAAATTGATCGCTGAAGGTCGCAATTTTATGAAAAGCGACTCTCTCAGTCTGTATGATGACTTTATATCTGACCAGGATCTCAAACTGCCGCAGCCACCGCTGGTCAAGGCGCCCATGACTGAGCAAGCCATGCCGCTTCCCAGGAATTTCGAGGACCTCGACCTGCAGCAAAATTTCATCACACTGTTGACTGAACGCAAAAGCTCGCGGGTTTACACCCAGCAGCCCATCAGCTTGCTGCAGCTTTCCTTTTTGCTTTGGGCTACCCAAGGGATTAAAGACATCCGCGGCAAATCTTACGCCACTTTACGCACGGTTCCTTCAGGCGGCGCGCGCCATCCTTTTGAAACCTACCTGCTCGTGCAGCACGTGGAAGGATTGCAGCCAGGAGCGTATCATTACTTACCCCTGGGTCACCAGCTCGAATTCCTGCATCCGGTGGAAGACCTGCCCGCAGCGATATCGCTCTCTCTCGAAGGGCAACATTGGGCGGCGAAAGCCAGCGTAGTCTTTTATTGGAGTTTTTTGCCCTACCGCTGCGAATGGCGCTATGGGATTTGGGCGCATCGGGTTGCCCTGATCGATGCCGGTCATGTTGGTCAGAATCTATACCTGGCTTGCGCCGCGCTCGGGCTGGGCACCTGCGCCGTCGCCGCCTTCGACAGGGAGGTTTGCGACTCCCTGTTTGGCTTGGACGGCGAGGAGGAGTTCACTGTTTACGCTGCTCCGGTGGGCACTATTTCCCCTGCGGATCAGAAGTCTGAAAAGGCTTTCTACCAGTTTGTGGAAGATGAGGGATTGTAATTTTTGAGCCATTAAACGAGCCTGTTGCAAAATAATGGACGCGTGGGATGGCTTTGGGAGGCATTATGTGGATTTTGTTAGCATTTCTTTCGGCCTTATTCGCGGGGATAACCGCGATCCTGGCCAAGGTTGGCATCAGGAAAACTGACTCTTACGTCGCGACGGCCATAAGGACTGTGTTTGTCTTGATGTTCGCGTGGCTGATGGTCTTTGTGGTTGGCTCGCAAGGGCAGATAAACCAAATCAGCTCCAGGAGTCTCCTGTTCCTGGTACTTTCCGGATTGAGCACCGGGGCATCGTGGTTGTTTTATTTTAAGGCTTTGCAACTCGGGGATGTCAACAAGGTAACCCCAATCGACAAATCCAGCCTGGTGCTGACCAT
Source organism: Anaerolineaceae bacterium (assembly GCA_040767065.1). Classification (GTDB taxonomy): domain Bacteria; phylum Chloroflexota; class Anaerolineae; order Anaerolineales; family Anaerolineaceae; genus Mesolinea. The sequence goes on from JAXGPH010000039.1 coordinate 1,711, forward strand.
GCTGCTGGCCATCATTTTCCTGAATGAGAGCGTCACCTGGCTGAAAGTGCTAAGCATGGTGATGATTGGCATCGGTACGTGGCTGATGATTAAAAAGAAAGCGTCCGAGGAAGCCAAGCCGGCTGAGGTAACTCCTTTGGAATTAGACCAGGAGGAGTCAACCTCAACCGTTACAGCGTCGCCTGAGGTTAGCAGTATGGCGTGGATGCTGTACGCAGTTGGTTCAGCTGTGTTCGCGGCCCTGACCTCCATCCTCGGCAAAGTAGGCATCGAGGGGGTTGAATCCAACCTCGGAACGGCCATCCGGACCATCGTCGTGTTGGCCATGGCCTGGGCAATCGTCTTTATCACCCGAAAGCAAGACACCATCAAATCAATCGACAAGCGTAGTTGGATTTTTCTCATCCTATCGGCAGTAGCGACTGGGTCTTCTTGGTTATGCTATTACAAAGCACTTCAGGATGGGCCGGCCAGCGTCGTCGCGCCGATTGATAAGCTCAGCATCGTTGTAACCGTGGTGCTCTCTTACCTCTTCTTCAAGGAAAAGCCCTCTCGCCCGGCCTTGCTCGGCTTGGTGTTGATTGTGGTTGGGACGCTATTGTTACTGGTCTGAAAAGGACCTTGAATCACGGTAAAATCTTGATATAAGAACAAAAGCCACGTGGAAGGTGTCGCATGGAAAGAAGAGATAAAATAAATTATTATCTTGACCTGGCTGAAACAGTCAGCCAGCGCGGCACCTGCTTGCGAAAACGATACGGCGCGGTGATCGTCAAAAACGATGAGGTTATTTCCACGGGTTATGTGGGCGCACCGCGGGGAAGAGCAAATTGCATTGACCTTGGCTACTGCATCCGTGAGAAACTGAAAGTCCCGCGAGGGGAACGCTATGAACTCTGCCGCAGCGTGCATGCCGAAGCCAATGCGATCATCAGCGCCTCGCGCGACCGCATGCTGAACAGCTCGCTCTATCTTACGGGAATTGACGTGAAAACCAATGGATATGTTAAGAATGCCAATCCCTGTTCGATGTGCAAACGTCTAATCATCAACGCGGGCATTGAGCAAGTTTTCATCCGTGATGACAAAGATCACTATCGACGCGTTGCCGTGCAGGAATGGATCGATAACGATGAATCCCTGACTGGCGAGTTTGGCTACTAATTTTGTATTTCAGCACTGAGGAAATGATCCGGGCTTATCAAGGTATCACTTCGGTTGGAGAAGTGTTGTAATATTAAAAGAATGGTAAGGATGCAATATCCATAGCTATTTTTGAAAGATGGTATCTGGTAAATAACTTTTAAGGAAAATGCAATGAACAATCAAACGAAATTCGCAATAATTGGTGCTGGTACAATGGGAGAAGCTATCATTGCTGGTTTACTCAGACAGAAGCTAACCGTTCCGGAAAATATTTACGCATCAGAACCACGCCTGGAACGTTGTAAAGAACTTCAGATCAAATATGAAATCAAAACTTCTCCTCAAAACGTTCAGGTTTTAGCTAATGCAGATGTTGTTTTGCTCTCGGTAAAACCGCAAATATTAGATAAGGTATTAAAGGAATTAAAGGGGTTTATCCCATCAGAAGCTGTGGTTATCAGCATCATAGCTGGTGCAACGATTGAAAAGATTTCCAACGGATTGGCACATCAAGCGGTTATTCGCACTATGCCAAACACACCGGGTCAAATTGGCAAAGGGATCACGGTTTGGTTTGCCTCCAACGCTGTTACTGAAAAACATTTGGAGAAAGCACACCTCATGCTAAAAGCATTGGGGGAAAATATTCAGGTCGACGAAGAATATTATCTGGATATGGCGACCGCAGTTTCTGGTACCGGCCCTATGTACGTTTACCTTTTCATGGAAGCATTTATGGACTCAGCCGTTCATTTGGGTTTCTCCAGGCATGTGGCTGAAAAACTTGTCATCGAAACGATTCGTGGTTCTGTCGATTTCTATGAGAGCCAATCGGTCCATATAGCTGACTTGAGAAATAAAGTGACTTCACCGGGTGGCACCTCTGCAGCCGCATTGTATTATCTGGAAAAAGCTGGATTTCGCACCGCAATTTCACGAGCCATTTGGGCTGCATATTCACGTTCACAACAATTAGGTGAAGGGAAATTAGATCAAAATCCAGAAAAAAACAACGATAAAACTGATTAGGAGAAAAGAATGAAGGTTCGAAATCCTGTTAACAGCCGTGTAAAAATATCTGTGGTTGGGCTTGGGACCAAGCGCTTCGGATCAGGAAAAACTCCTCAATCTGAAATCAACCGCATCATCGATCACGCATTGGAGCTGGGAATCAATCACAATGATACAGCCAATGCATATCAAAATTAATCCCGTGAAAGGAAAAGGAGCGGCCATGAAACAATTTGACGTTGTAATATTAGGAGCAGGACCTGGCGGTTATGTCGCGGCGATTAAAGCCGCTCAACTTGGCAAGAAGGTGGCTGTTGTCGAACGGGAGTACCTGGGTGGGGTCTGCCTGAACCTTGGCTGTATCCCCTCCAAGGCACTTTTGAGGAACGCCGAACTGGCACATCTTATGCGCACAGAAGCAAAGGAGTTTGGCATCAGTTTTGATAATCTCCAGCTCGACTACGCAGCTGCCTATAAGCGCAGCCGCCAGGTGAGCCAGCGCCTGACCAAGGGCATCAGCTTTTTGATGAAACAGAACAACATCGAAGTCATCAATGGCGAAGGCAAACTGACTGCCCCGGGTAAACTTCTGGTGGCACTCACGGATGGCGGCGAAGAGGAAGTGCAGGCGCAGGACGTCATTCTGGCTACAGGCGCGCATGCCACCGTGATCCCCGGCATGGAGCCTGATGGCACGAAGATCCTGGATTACAAGCACGCGATCTTGCTCGAGAGCCTGCCGAAATCCGCTGTGATCATTGGCGGTGGAGCGATCGGGATCGAATTTGCGACCGTTTGGAGCGGCTATGGCGTGGAAGTGAGCGTGGTGGAAATGCTCCCGCACATCCTGCCTAATGAGGATGAGGAAGCCGCCGCTGAGCTTGCCAAAGCCCTGAAAAAACGCGGCGTGAAAGTTTTTGCTGGCACAAAGGTAAAGAGCGTTGAGCGTACAGAGAATGGCACTAAGGTGCTGATCGAAAGCGAAAAGGGTGAAGAAGCCCTCGAAGCTGAGGTGACGCTCGTGGCGGTTGGCTTTAAACCCAATTCGAAGGGTCTTGGCCTGGAAGAAGCAGGCGTTGAAACCGACAAGCGCGGGTTTGTGTCAGTGGATGAGCGCATGCGCACGAACGTCCCCGGCATCTGGGCGATCGGCGACGTGACTGGCAAGCTGCTGCTTGCCCATACGGCTTCGGCGATGGGCATGATCTGCGCTGAGAATATCGCCGGCAAGGAACCGCGAACCCTGGATTACCGCATGATCCCACGGGCAACCTATTCCTCGCCGCAGGTCGCGTCCTTCGGATACACCGAGGCACAGGCGAAGGAGGCAGGCTTTACGGTGAAGGTTGGCAAGTTCAACTTCCAGGCGAACGGCAAAGCGCTCGGATTGGGTGAGTATCAGGGCTGGGTGAAGGTCATCACCGACGAAAAGTACGGCGAGATTTTGGGTGCCACAATCGTTGGGCCTGAAGCTTCCGAACTGCTGCCTGAGTTAGTTTTAGCCCAGGCGAACGAACTCACAGTGGAAGAGATTGCCCATTCTGTCCACGCCCATCCCACGCTGGCTGAAGCGTTGATGGAAGCGGCTCAAGCTGCGCTTGGCAGCATGAGCCACAGCTAGAACATATTACCAATGGGTCGGGATGAGACTTTTAACCTCATCCCGATTTTGTATCATAACCAGCACTCGTAAGACCGGAACCGGATCCCCCTCACCTTCCTGATCGATGTTATTCAATTATCACATCTTTCTGAGTCTTAATATACAAGGGCGTGATTCCGCCCCTACAAATACTGGGATTTGTCCTTAGACGAAAACAAACCAGAATGAATCATCAAAGGTGTGTTGGCGGATTGGAAGCACAACAAGGTCTCTCAATGATGAAGTATGCAGTGCCTCCAGTCACGCCCTTGTATCACAGACCCAAAAATGGGGTTTCTGGTGGCGGTGTATAATGCAAAAAAATGAAGCGGAAACTTTGCATGTTCATCTGGTTGGCTTTTTTTACTCTGGCATTGGCAGGCTGTGCGGCGGGAGATGTCGGTCTGCCTACGATCGTACCGCTGCCAACCGACACACCCATAATTGCGCTTAACCCCAGCGCCACACCTCGTCCGACTGATACGCTTGCGCCAACTCCCACCCTCACCCCCACCCTCACTCCAACGCCCGCACCGGTCACCTATACCGTTACCGAAAAGGACGACATGTTTGGCGTAGCGCTCAAGTACGGCGTCTCGCTGGAGGCGCTCAAAGCTGCCAACCCAACCGTGATCCCCAATTTGATGAGCGTCGGGACCGTTTTGATCATCCCAATTACCCCCACACCAGTTTCACCAGGCACCAGCCAGGAAACCCCCGCTCCAACTCCAGACCCCTTCAGTCCGCTGCGCCTGGCCATGGCACCCGTCTGTTATCGGGACGGGCTTGGAGGTGCCTACTGCTTCGCTCAGCTTGAAAACCTCAGCCAGTCCCCCGTGGAAAATCCATCCGCGCGCTTCACACTCACCAGCACCGACGCAACCACGCTGGAGATGGACGGTATTCTGCCGCTCAATATCCTGCCAGCCCAGCAGACAATGCCCGTCGTGGCTTACTTTCCTGCACCGATCCCGGAAAACTTCGAAATCAGTGCTCAGATATTGGATTGGCTGCCAGTGATGTCGGATGATACGCGCTACTTGGAGGCGGAAATTGTTGCAGAGCCATCAACCATTGCTCCTGGTGCAAGTTTCGCTGAAGCGGTAGGCGTGGTACGCCTCCCGGAGGGGAGGGCGGACTACGTTTGGGTCTTGGGGGTGGTTTATGACTCCAACGGTCAGGTGCTGGGGCTGCGCCGTTGGGAGGCGGAAGTTCCGCTCTCCACCAACGGCTCCATGCCATTCAATTTTAGAATTTATGCCATGCAGGGGGAGATTGCAGAATTGAAATTGTTCGTAGAAGCGCACGCAAACCTTCCCTGAGGTGAATATGAAAAATGAACTCCTGCCAGAACTCGGCAAAAAAACCTATATCATGGGCATCATCAACCTCACCCCGGATAGCTTCTCGGGTGATGGACTGCTCAGAGAATGCGACTACGTCCGCACGGCACTGCTGCAGGCAGAGCATTTCATCCAGGATGGTTGTGACATTCTCGACCTGGGCGCAGAATCCACCCGCCCTGGCGCGACCCCTATCAGCGTGGAAGACGAACTGAACCGACTGCTGCCCGTGGTGAGAACCTTGCGCGAAGAGATGCCGAATGTCATCCTCTCGATTGATACCTACAAGGCTGAAACCGCTCAGGTATGCCTGGCGGAAGGCGCGCACATCATCAATGACATCTGGGGCTTTCGGTATGACCCAGCCATGGCGGGTACGGTAGCCGAAGCGGGTGCGACTGCAATCCTGATGCACAATCGCACCCAAGGCGCACAGGCAATCAACAGTGAGCTTGGCGGACGCTATGAGGGCGTGAAATATGACGATATTGTGAACGAGGTGCGCGATTGGCTGGCAGAGGCTGCTGAGTCAGCTATTGATGCGGGTGTAAGCCCAGAGAGAATCATCATCGATCCCGGGATCGGTTTTGGTAAGACCATCGAGCAAAACCTCTTCCTGCTCAAGCACATCGACGCACTGCGCGACCTGGGCTTCCCGATCCTGCTGGGCGCCTCACGCAAAGGTTTCATTGGACACACGCTCAATTTACCACAAGGCGATCGCTTGGAGGGCAGCCTGGCTGCGAACGCCTGGGGCGTGCTGCACGGCGCCGACATTCTGCGGGTGCACGACGTGAGGGAGACTGTTCGCCTGGCACGCATGCTGGATGCGATCCGTTTCAGCGAACTGCCATAAGATCAAACAGTGCAAAAGTAAAAACAGAAAGCTTTGTTTCTTATGTTTTCGGTCCGGATGCCCTGGAATATTTTGTCCGCGATTTCGTTTTAAATAATAGGTGTAATTCTGCGGTCTAATCCGGAGGAGCCATGAACAAGAATTTCGTCTCCTTTTTGAACGTATTCATTCTGACGTTGACAGGCTGCGTGGCAGCTGCCCCGAGCGAAAGTACCGATCTCGTGTAACTCAGGCAGCAAAACCAATTGCTTTCAGACCAACTGTTGGCTGCCCAGGAGCAAAATAACGCGCTTTCAACCCAAATCGCCAGCCTTGAAAGCACGAGTTGCCCACTGGAGCTCGTTAAAGATGCTTTTGAAAGTCTGTCTGCCGAAATCCTGCCGCTCCTGCAGAGTCAAGATTTTGCCGTGCTGGCGACTTTCATTTCCCCCGAACTTGGTACCCGGATCTCTCCTTATGGCTATGTCAACGTGGACAAGGATCTGGTCCTCACCAGAGAACAGGTGGCTGCATTCAGAAGCAATCAGGGAATTTACCGCTGGGGTGTGCAGGCGGGCAGCGAAATGGACATAAACCTTACTGTTGCGGAGTATCGTCCTGAGTACGCCACCAACCAAACCCCTGCTCAGGAGTGGGGGCTCTTGCTGGACCCCTCGCGTAAAGCCAGCAACACTATCGATTACTTTGCCGAGGTTTACCCGGATGGACATTACGTTGAATATCTCCAACCGGGAACAGAAGCTTATGGCTATCTGGACTGGCAATCGCTCCGCTTGGGTTTTCAGCAAAGCGGGGAAGGCGCTTATTACCTGTCGGCAATTATCCATGATGAGTGGACCCCGTAAAATATGACCAGATTGCCCTTATAACTCAGTCTGGTCTGAAATGAATTCCTGGGACAGCTTTAATGGGTCTGTGACTGGACGATAAGTTCCTCAGCCAGTTTCTGCAGGCGATCGCGCTCGGCTTCATCCTCGATGTGCTGCTGTTTCCAGTAGAGCTCCAGCAGTTGTGCGGGGCTCATACTGCTGGCTTCAAAGCTGTCGCCAAGCCGTGTTCGCGCTTCGGAAATGGGTTTCTTGACCAGCTGAAAAGCGAAGGCGCTTTTAAAATATTCATGAATTCGCGCTTCATCAATCAAGGGTTCCAGATCGCTTGGGTACACGAGCGTCAACCGCGCGATCGCGTCTGCCAGCTTTTCACTGGCGGGCAATGCTGCCATGATTTTTTCATTGACACCCAGCAGATCATCCAGTTCGACCCAAAAATCCAGAAAAGGTCGGATAGGCAGCTGCTGCCAGCGGTAATTTGTTCGACCCTTTTCAATCTCAGCGATGATGAAACCCTTTTCTTCATTGATCTCACCAAAATCCACGCGTTCGATCGAACCGGAGTACACCACCGGTGGATGCGATCCTTGGTTGAGATCCTGGTAGCGGTGAATGTGCCCCAGTGCCACGTAATCCAGAGCTGGATTTGCCACCAAGCCGGGCGGCAGGACGATATCCCGACCGATTTTGACGGTTTGCTCACTGCCGAACTTTGCACCGGCAATTGAAGCATGCGCGGTCAGAACGGTTGGGAGGCTGGGGTCAAGACTCGAAATGGTCTGATTTAGCCAATCATTCAATGCCTTTTCAATCAGTTCCTGGTGGGTTTCCTCGTTGGAAGAGTCCGCTGTCAGAGACGCCAATATTCCCGAACGCGTTATCCAAGGAATGGCAACCACCTGAACCGGTACGCCATCGAGATCTTTCGGACTGAGCAGTTTGAGGGAGCTGACAACATGAATGTAATCCGGGCTGAGCGTGTCAAACTCCTGAATGGCATGCGCGCGATACTGCGAGGGGGCGACATCGTGGTTGCCTATAAGCAGCAGAGTCGGGATCTTCGCGCGTGAAAGGCGCATGATGCGTTTGCCCCACTCACGCTGGAAAGTCGGCGCCGGCGAACGGTCGCGGTAAGCGTCACCGGCAAAAATGACCAGGTCGACCTTTTCGCTGATAGCAGTGTCGACGATGAAGTCCAGAGATTTCAAGAAGTCCACCACACGTTGTGGAAGTCCGGTGACGGGGTCGTGCTGTCCGTAATTGGCGATATCGATATGAGCATCTGCAAAGTGAAGGAGTTTGATCATAGGATAATTATAATGTATGGGTTACGCTGAAAAATTCTTCTACGCATCTACGCATCGCAAGATCGAGAGTTTTTATCATAACCTGAAAAAGAAAGAGTTCATAGTTCGTAGAGCAGAATGCGACTATTTTTGCGCGCTCAGTCAAATGGATCTTTGTCGAAGTAAGCCTGCGCCATACTCATACTAAATTACCATTTCAATGCAGGCTCACTCCAACGGTTTGCTTTTAAAGCGGATTTGTAGGTCGGAATGAGACCGCCCCATGGCGTTCTCTCTCACAAGCCTTCCACAGGCTCACTCCGACATCTAAATTATCGGCGGAGTCCGCAATGGAAGCGGATTCCGCCCTACGAACAAATCAATAAAAATGGATTCGTAGGTCGGAATGAGACCGCCCTAGACCTTTTGCCAACAATTTACTTCCGCAGGCTCACTCCGACATCCAAGTTGTAGGCCGGATTGCGTTTTTCAATCCGGCAAATAGGGAGACAATAAACCCGAGCCGGATTCAACTGAAAAATCCGGCCTACGAAAAGAAAAGCCTTCCCTTGGGGGAACCCGTTATCTTTTCAGTGGAGTGCGCAAGCCCTTGCAGCTGCGCTGCGAGGGCAGGGAGGCGCATTCCAATTTTCGGCGGAGTCCGCAAAAGAGGCGCATTCCACCCTTGGTTCACTTTTAAAATGGATTCGTAGGTCGGAATGAGACTGCCCCAAGGCATTTTCCCACACAAGCCTTCCGCAGGCTCACTCCGACGTCTAAGTTATCGGCGGAGTCCGCAACGGAAGCGGATTCGTAGCTTGAGAATTCATATCACCGGGTTAAGAAAGAGCCTGTCCAAAAATGAACAGGCTCTTTGCATTCTAAACGGCTCTTTTACGCTTCGTGGAATTCACCTTCCACCACGTCCTCGTCATTGCCTTGCGACTGACCACGCTGACCGTCATCTCCATCCTCTGGCTGACCGCCCGCGGCAGATCCGGCTTGCTGATAGGCAGCGCTGCCAATCTTCTGCATAACTTCCTGCAAGGCATTGCTGGCATTGGTGATGGCGCTGACGTCATCACCAGTAATTGCCCCTCGCAGCACCTGGATCTTGGCTTCGGCGTCGTTGCGCAAGGAAACGTCCACCTTCTCGCCCAGTTCCTTCAAGGTCTTTTCGGACTGATACGCCAGGTTGTCTCCTATGTTGCGGGCTTCAATGAGCGCTTTTTTGCGTTCATCTTCCGCTTTGTTTTGCGAGGCTTCGCGCACCATGCGCTCCACATCCGCCTTGCTCAGGTTAGTCGAAGCGGTGATGGTAACCTTTTGTTCCTTGCCGCTGGCTTTATCCTTCGCGGTCACGTTCAGGATGCCGTTGGCATCAATA
>JAXGPH010000004.1:0-72779 GCA_040767065.1 Anaerolineaceae bacterium
TCCCAGGGGTATCTTTTTCAGTCTTGCTTCTTCTTGTGCCCTCTGTTCCGGGTCTTGCATTCTTTTTTGGACTATCTCAGTTGCCGTAGGTCCTGGAGAAACAACATTGACACGAATTTGGTGCTTTGCGAGGTCCATCGCGGCTACCCGTGAAAGGGTATGAAGGGATGATTTTGTGACTGTGTAATGCAACCTTCCTTTTTTCACTTGTAAAGCTGACGAAGAGCCGATGTTTATGATGACACCTTTTGTCTTATTCTCGACCATTATCTCGGCAGCTTTGACCATACAAAAATAGGCGCTAAGGACATTGGTTTCAAAGGTTTTGATCCACAGGTCATAATCGATCGCATTCCACTCAACTTTGTCCGAGTACGCGCCCAAATTGTTCACCAGGATATCAACCTTCTGGAATTTTTCCTTAATTTCATGAAATAACTTTTCTATTTCCGATTCCACAGATAGATCGCATGGATAGGTATAAACATTGGAATTATTCTTTATCGTATTCTTAGCTGTTTCAAGTTTTTCTTTGTTCCTGGCAACCGAGAGGACTGTGGCTCCCAAATCCGAAAATTGTCTGCAAATCTCCAAGCCTATTCCTTGGCTGGCACCCGTAACCAAAACGATTTTTCCTGCGAATTCATTCGATTGAATCATTGTCTCTCCAATCTGATGGTCGTGATTTCTTCTCACTTCCTTAATATCGCCCGGCTGTCGAGCGAGATCGCGCCCTGACCTTCGGGATAAACGATCAGGGGGTTGATCTCAATCTCACTGATTTCAGGGTTATCCAGACTCAACTGGCTCAAACGGGCAATAGTCTCTTTCACGGCAGCAATATCCGATTTCGCCGAACCGCGATATCCCTTGAGCAGCTTGCCCGCCAGGGTGCTATCGATCATCTGATCGATATCCTCATCGGTAAGTGGTGCCACCTTAAAACTGACGTCCTTGAGCAATTCCACCATCGTGCCACCTAAACCAAACATCATGAGCGGTCCAAAGGTTGGGTCACGCCGCATTCCGACGATCACTTCCAAGCCCTTGGGTGCCATCTTTTCTATCATCACACCCTGAATGTGTGCCTGGGGTTCATTTTTGGCTATGCGAGCCATCATCGCGTCATATTCTACGCGCAGCTCTTCCGAATTTTTAATGTTCAATGCGATTCCGCCGGAATCCGACTTATGCAGGATGTCCTCAGAGACGATCTTCATTACCACCGGATACCCAGCCTTTTCAGCAATCTTGACAGCTTCATCGACGTCGCCAGCCAGATCACCTGGCACATTCTGAATACCGTAAGCTTCCAGCATCACCCGGGTTCCATACTCCCCTACAGCATGCCCGCCCCTCACCAAGGCCATTGCCGCAGCCATTTTGTTGTGGTCGATGTTCTCAATGCGGACCGGGTTAAACGCTGATCGCCTTAGAACCTTTTTGTAACTTTCCATCCCCCTCAAAACACGCCCTGCTTCATCGGGATAAACATACACGGGCACTCCTGCCATGTTCAGGCACTGTTCTGCTTCGAGCGTGCTGCGTTCGCCCATGAGGCACGTCAGCAAGGTCTTATTAGTTTTTTTGCCGATTTCGACCCAGGCGTTTGCCACTCCCAGGGTATCCACCAAAGCCTGCGGAACCAGGATAGGAAGCAACACATCCACGCCCTCATCCGCATCCAAATTTCCCAGGCTCCAAAGGTAATCCTCAGGGCTGACCGATCCCAGCATATCAACCGGATTCGATACCTGAGCGCTTGGGTTTAATTTCGTTCGTAGTTTAGCCTGGATTTCCGTCGTGATCTGCGCCAGTTCGAATCCATTAAAAGCCAGGCTGTCCGCTGCCAGTGCTGCAGCCCCGCCGGCATTCGTCGTCATCGCAACGCGCTTCCCGGCTGGTAGTGGCTGTGTACCAAGAGCCCAAGCCACATTAAAGAGCTGACTGATCGTTTCGACTTCTATCACTCCGGCTTGTTCCAGTGCAGCCTGATAGGCTGCATAGGAGCCTGCCAGTGAGCCTGTGTGCGAACTGACTGCCTTAGCACCGGCGTCGTTTTTCCCAGCTTTTAGGAATACGATCGGTTTCTTTTGCGACACCCGCCTTGCCACTTCCATAAACCGTGGTCCATCCTGGATCCCCTCGATGTACATGGCAATCACTTTCGCGTGTTCATCTTCCGCAAAGTACTCGAGCATATCGGCTTCAGTGACGTCCATCTCATTGCCCAGGCTGGCAAAATGTGAAAATCCGATCCTGGAATTGATGATCAAGTCGATCACACCACCGCAAATGGCTCCGGATTGGGAGATGAAAGCGATTGGTCCAGCGGGAGGAATACCTTTAATAAACGTTGAATCCAATCCGGTGCGAACATCAATGGTTCCCACGCAATTAGGTCCAACCACTCGCATCCCATAGGAACGCGCCAATTCTTTCACGGCCAGCTCTATTTTAGCGCCTTCCCCACCAAGTTCCCTGAAGCCGCCTGTGATAATGACAACCGCCTTGATCCCTCGCTCGCCAATTTCCTTCATGGTTTCCATGATCACCGTCACAGGCAGAACAACCACAGCTAATTCGACCGGATCTGGCACGTCAGATATCGAAGCGTAAGCCTTCTTGCCCAGGATCTCAGTGGCGTTTGGATTCACTGGATAAACTTCGCCCTGATAGCCAAAGCTCAAAAGATTCTCCAGAATTCCGTAGCTGAGTTTCTTGGGATTGGTCGATGCGCCTAAAATGGCAACACCTTTTGCATCAAAAAAAGGGGTGAGTGATGATGGCATGGTTCTCTCCTGAAGGTTTGTGAGTGGGATTATACCAACTCCTGCAGCGAGAATGCGATTTCCCAGGTTGGAGCATGCCGCTTGATTTATAATTCTGTCATTATGAACGGTATCTTGTCACTAACACCAGAAAGAATGCAAGAACAAGCTGCCGATCTCCTCGCCCATCCTCATCTCTTCCTGAGCGGCCCTGCTTCTTCGGGGAAAACCAGTGCAGCTTTACTCCGCCTGCATCAGATTCTCACATCGGATTTCAATTCTCGCACGCTTGTGCTTGTTCCCCAACGCAGCCTGGGCGAACCGTATCAGAATTTCCTTCGGAACGTCAATTTGCCTTCTTCTCACCAGGTGAGCGTCCAGACCATGAGCAGCATCGTCCGTAGGATGATTGCCCTTTTCTGGCCATTGATTGCTAGCCACCAGGTTTTCAGGCATCCTTTTGAACCTCCACGTTTCCTAACACTCGAGACCGCCCAATACTACATGGCACAAATTGCCGATCCGTTGATCGACCGCGGTCATTTCGCCACGATCACTCTCACCCGAAACCGACTCTTCAGTCAACTTCTGGATAATATCAACAAATCCGCCATTGTAGGTTTTCCGCATACCGAGCTTGCCCGCAGGCTCAAATCCGCCTGGAATGGTGATCAGTCGCAACTCACAGTATATGATGACGTCCAGCTTGCAGTCAATGCTTTCCGCGAGTTTTGCCTGGAGCATAATCTGCTGGATTTTTCGCTCCAAGTCGAACTCTTCCGGGAAATCGTCTGGCCAAACGAAACCTTTCAGAGGTATTTCCAGAACCAATACCAGCACCTGATCTATGACAATGCCGAGGAGGATCCTCCATACGTGCATGATATCGTCCGTTCCTGGATCAAAAACTTACGATCTTCTCTGATCATCCTGGATGAAGGGGGCGGCTTGCACAGTTTCCTGGGAGCAGACCCGGCTTCTGCCGCAAACCTCGCTTTTGATTCAACAACGCATATCCTCTTCGAACAAAATTACGTCAGTCCTCCCCCCATCAAAGCGCTTTTGGGCTATTTGCAATCATCTCAAACGCAAAAGCTTCCTCATTCCACGATTTCTCAGGCGTTGATCATTGCCTCCAAGCAGCCGCGATTCTTCCCGGAACTGCTCCAGTCAGTCAGCCAGGAGATTGCTGATCTAATCCTGAACGGCACAGCAGCGGAACAGATCGTGGTCCTTTCACCTTTTCTGAGCGATCCTCTCGTCTTCGAGTTATCCCGCCGCCTCTCCAAAGCGGGTATCCCCACCCAAACCCTGCGCCCTTCTCTTGCGCTGAAATCAAACCCCCACATCCAGACCATCCTCACGCTGGCATCCCTTGCCCATCCAGACTGGAATCAACCGCCCGACCTTTACCAAGCCCAGTCTGCGCTTTCAACAGCTATTCCAAAGCTTGATCCGCTGCGAGCCCGCCTGATCCTTGATCAAACGGCTCCAAACAAATCAGTGACTTCATTACCACCGATCGAATCGCTCCCAAACGAAGTGGTCGAACGTATTCCAACCGAGGTATTGGCTCAATTTGAAAAGCTGCGTCTTTGGCTGAGTTCTGTTGATCCAAGTGAGCCGCTGGATTACTTTATCAGCCGTCTTTTTTCTGAGCTCCTCGCGCGGCCAGGTTACGGATTTGCTGACGTCCAGGAAGCAGGCGAACATATCGCTCGTTTGATCCAAAGTTACCAAAAATTCAAACGTCCCGTGGCAGCTGACCAGGGCGCGGATGCTGCTTACCTTGGCAGAGAGTACTATATATCCCTCAACCAGGGATTGCTTTCTGCCCTTTACCTGCCTGACGAAGAAATTGTTGGAGAACCGGGTGTGCTGATAGCCCCGGTATTGACCTTTCTGATGCAAAACCGGGCAGTCGAGCATCAATTTTGGCTGAACCTGGGCAGCAAGGGTTGGTATGAGCGGCTCGAACAACCACTTACCCATCCCTATGTGCTCAATCGGCAGTGGCAGCCCGGGAAAAAGTGGACCACCGATGACGAACTGGCATTGGGGCGTTTCAACCTGGAACGGACACTCATGGGCTTGCTGAGGCGCTGCCGCGGACAGGTGCATCTCTGTACATCGGATTATAGCGAGGCGGGCATTGAGGAAAAAGGTCTGCTCCTGACCTGGGCTCAGAATCTTTTTCGATCTGCTCTTAGGGAGGAAGAAAATGACTGAGCCTGCCTTGCGCCACTCCCAGGCTGAGGTTTTGCGCTATCGCTCCGGTTGGATGGGGATCTCAGCTGTTCCTGGTAGTGGAAAAACCTGGACCCTTTCGCAGTTGGCTGCAAAACTTCTGCTCACCGTGGATCTCCAGCCTGATCAGGAGATCCTGGTGGTCACTTTTGCCAATTCCGCAGTTGACAACTTCAACAGCGCATCTGGGCAGCTCGTCCGCGAGTATGGCCTGCTTGAGGGCTATGGCTATCGCGTCCGGACGCTTCACGTGCTGGCTGGCGATATCATCCCGCGAGCGTCCTGAACTCGCAGGGGGCTTGGCAACGACTTTCATATCCTTGACGATGAAGATGCAAATGCGATTCTCGAGAATTTTCCTTTGAGCAGTTGAAACAAACACGAAGACTTCTTCCATCATTTGATATCGTCTGATCGCAATCCCAAAGAAGTCGAAAAGCTGATGCGGGATGTGAAAAGCGGGATGCAGCGCGCCAATAGCCTCGCAGTAGTTTTGTCCGTTCAGCGAAAAACAATGGTCAGATGCCTGCCGACCTGGCTATTCTTCAGAAGTCAGCCACTCCTGTTTTCAGATTTGTCTCGATGTCTACAGGTCTTACCAGGAACGCTTGAAGTTGCTTGGGGCAGTTGATTTTGATGATCTCATTTACCATGCCTGGAAATCGCTAAGGCAATTTGGCCGGACTTGGTTCGTCACTTGCCCTTTATCGTTGGCCGTATATCCTCGAAGACGAAGCGCAGGATTCCAGCAAACAGCAGCAAGCCATCTTGCAGGTCTGGCAGAACAAACCGGCAACTGGGTGCGCGTTGGTGATACAAACCAGGCGATTTACCAGAGTTTCACTACAGCGGATCCAAGATTGCTCAAGGAATATCTTGCCAGGCCCGATGTTTGCTCTGTCGGTTACCCGAGTCGGACGGTCGTGCCAGAAGATTATCGATCTTGCCAACCGTTTGAACAACTGGAGTTCAAACCAGTCACCCCAACGAAGCTGTGCGCGATTCGCTCACCAAGCCCTTCATCATACCCACCCAGCTAGGCGATCGCAACCAAATCCGCCTAATACAGCTGATTCGAATCGGAGATGGTGACCAATCCATTCTCATCTGAAGAGCTAATTTCATCGTCCGCCAGACAAAAGCTTGGTTGGAAAATCATCCCCAAGGACACTGTAGCGGTGCTGGCATTGATGAATACGCGAATTAATAAGATTTCTGAGATGCTAAGAGAACATAAAATCGATTATGTGGATATTTTGATGAAAGTGCCGCGCGAAACTCGCGAAACGATGGGTTCTGTGGTTAACCTTCTGAAACTAATCTTTTATCCCCTCGACAAGAAAAGTAGCAGTCAAAGCTCTCAGGTTTTACCGCCATTTTCGAAGCGATGATGCTCTTGCGAACGTGGTCTCCACCGCCAAAGGCTGGCTTGGAAGTTTTCTGAGCGAGGAATTCTTTACCTGTGGAGAGAGGATCCGCTCCGAAAAGATCTCTTTCGGGCGTCCACGGGACAGCTGGCATACTGGCAGATTTCCGCGCGGCAGTCCGGCGCTGGCATCAAGCCGCTTACCTTGCTTTGACCAATTGATGCTGGTGTTTCTCCGCGACTTTACTGGAATCTTTTGAACGGCAACGATTCGCCAAAAGCGTCCTCCTTCATCAAAATTCAGATGGATAAGCACCCAGAGTGGACGCCACGAACTAATCTTCGCTCTTTCAGATATCATAAAAAATGAACGCAATTTCTTTAGCGTCAACGAGAACCAGGATGCCTTTAACCCGGATCTGTACAAGGTAAGGTCGTATTATGCACCTGTCACAAAGCCAAAGGGCTGGAATGGGACAGGTTTCCTGACATCCGTCAATAATTATGATTATCCTCAGGGGCGGAAAAAGATTCCTATATCAGTGAAATTATTTCATCCTCGACAAACGCAACCTTCAGGCTTGAAATTCTGGCAGAGCTTGACCTTCTGACATCAAAAAAACCGTCTGCAGTTGTTCATCCTGGAATAGGCGGGCTAGATGCCCGCAATGAATTAATCCGCGATCGACTTCGCTTGCTTTATGTGGGGATCACGCGCGCCAAATCTTCTTTGACCATCAGTTACAACACCGGAAAAACCTGGCTCCAGCGGTTGCCTATAAAGCACTTTGGCAGGAGGAAGAAAATGACTGACCTCATACTACGGGTTTTGCCAACTCTTCCATCAGAGCAACCTCCAAGCCTTTCGCACTTGCCGCCCCTACAGTTTCCTATTACGATATGTAATGAAGCTCCACCGGCCTCTGGCTGCCAGAACCGGCTTCCGAAAAGGATCTGGTATGAGTTCTTCATCCACTAATCCACCGAACATTCACGAGAGATGAACCTGCTTTGCTCGTTTCCTGCCGCGAAGGACTTTCCTGATTGGGTGGTTGGCTGGTTTTTAACCAACTTCCTCGGCAGCCAATATGCCAAACTCGCCGCCAATCAGTATCCTGAACATACCCTTCAAATCGATGAATAAGCGGTTGCTCTGGCGAAGTTCGATCTCATCAGCTTTGAAGAGGACTTGAGTATATCTATGATTGGAAAACCTCCCGGGTTCTGCCAAAACGTCAATTCCTCCAGGATCGTATGCAGACCATAGTTTACACGCTGGTTGCTGCCCGCGCATTATCTCAGACTCCCATTCTGTAATAATGCACTGTGGGAAGCTGGCTGAACCAACCAATCATTTTTGAAATAAAGGATTCCCAATTACAAAGGGATGAAGAAACAATCACGGATCTGATCACCTGTATTCGTTCCCTTTCAGTTGAGCAATTCGAGCGCACCAAAGACGAAAAAGTGCGCCTATTGCGAATATCAAAGCTAATGCGCCACAGCGGATTAAGGGGACGAAGAATCGTTTCATGACTGGTTTGAGATCGGATTATCGGAATTTTGAGGGCACAATAAAGAACAAACTGAGTTCTAACAAACCCTAATAACCGCAATTAACAAAAAAATGGGCAGAACAGGAGCCGAACGCAGAGCCTCATCTGTGTAAAAGATGCGCTCTAACCAACTGAGCTATCCGCCCGCGAAAACATATTATAAACGAAAAATGAGAATCATTCGATTCAAAGCACAAGATACACCCCCCCAATTCGGCTGGATCCGCGATAGCAGGTGAGTGTGATCAGGGTGACCCCTTTGGTGAGTTTCATTCGAGAAACCTATGATCTCTCCGAGTAGAAAGCTCCTGCTGCCCTGCCTGCCGTCCAAAATTATCGCCATTGGCAGAAACTATCGCGCGCATGCCGGAAATGAACAACGATCTACCAACCTATCCCCTCATATTTCTGAAACCCCCTTCTTCGCTTATCACCAACGGCGAGAGTATCATTCTCCCTCCTCAAAGCAAACGTGTCGAGCATGAAGCCGAGCTCGCGATCGTAGTCGGGAAGCGTTCCCGCTGGCTTACCAGCGAAAACGCGCTGGATGCGGTCTTCGGCTATACCATCGCCAACGATGTAACCGCTCGTGATCTCCAAGCTATGGATGGACAATGGACCCGCGCTAAAGGTTTTGATACTTTCTGCCCGGTGGGTCCCTGGATCGAGACAGAGTTCGACCCAACTGACACCCTCATCACGTGCCATGTCAACGACACCCTGCGCCAAATGAGTTCGACCCGCGATATGATCTTTAGTGTGCAGCAACTTATGATGTACATCAGTTCCGTCATGACGCTTGAGCCCGGTGATCTCATCCTCACCGGCACACCTGCTGGCGTCGGATTGCTAAAGGCAGGTGATAAGGTCAGCGTCCATATCGACGGCATTGGCACGCTCGTCAATCCCGTTGCCGCGCAAGGTTGATTTGTGCCCTGGTTTGTTGCCACCTTCTCGTTGTACTTACCAGGCTGCCAGAGCTTGAAGAAAAAACGTTCCACGCTTGCGCCTTTACTTTCCCGTCTGAAAAGGTACAATCTATCCGTTATCGAAACTGCCCACCAGGACAGTTGGCAAACAGCCGAGATTAAGGTTGCGAAACTCGGGCTAAACCGAGCTCTATTGGATCGTGACCTTGCAGAGGTAGTATCTTTGATCGAAAAGGATTTCCACGATATTACCCTGACGGAAGTAAAAAGCGAATTCTACCTATAAAAGGTTATTTTGCAGACAATAAACATAAATTTACTTGAAAAAATACTTTACCATGTCGAGAAACCTGGCCGCTATGTGGGCGGAGAACACAACCAGATCCTGAAAGACTGGGATTCTGTAACCTCGCACGTCTGCCTGGTTTTCCCCGATATTTACGAGATCGGGCAGCCGAACCTGGGTTTGGCAATCCTCTACGACATCCTCAACCAACAGCCCAACATCCTGGCTGAACGCGCCTTTGCCCCGTGGCACGACCTCGAAGCGCAGCTTCGCGAAAACAATATTCCATTGTTCTCACTTGAATCAAAGCATCCGCTTGCAGAATTCGATATTATTGGCTTAAGTCTTCCCTACGAATCGCTATATACCAATGCCCTGAACGTGCTTGATCTCGCAGAGATTCCCCTCTTTTCATCCGAACGCACTGATGACCAGCCCCTGATCATCGCAGGCGGTCAGGCTTGCTACAATCCTGAACCCATGGCAGATTTTATCGATGCATTTGTGATCGGCGAAGGTGAAGAAGTGATCCTGGAAGTAGTTCACACGATTGAACAATTGAAACTAACTGGAGCTAAACGCAAGGCACTCCTTAGAGGATTATCGAGGATTCCTGGGGTCTATGTCCCTTCGCTTTACAATATACACTACGCGCAGGATGGCACTATTACAGAAGTATCACCTTTAGATAATTTTGTTCCACCTTTTGTTACCAAACGTATTGTTCCTGAGCTTCCACCCCACCCGACCCGCTTGATCGTCCCCAACATTGAGACAGTTCACGACCGTCTCTCGATCGAGATCATGCGCGGCTGCACCCGCGGCTGCCGTTTCTGCCACGCTGGCATAGTCAACCGCCCTGTGCGCCAAAGACCTGTGAGTGAAATCCTTCAGATCATTGAGGATGGCTTAGCCGCAACAGGATATGAAGAAATTGGCTTGCTTTCACTTTCGTCTTCAGACCACACCCAAATTCTGGAATTGACCAAATCTGTTTACGATAAGTTCCATGATCGCAAGGTCTCTGTCAGTTTGCCTTCTCTGCGCATCGCCTCGTTTTCGGTCGAGCTGATGGACGAGCTGCGTGATCTTCGCCCTGGCGGGGGTTTTACGCTTGCCCCGGAAGCAGCTACCCCTCGCATGAGGGCAATTATCAACAAACCGCTTGATGACGAGGTTTTCGAAGAGACCGTTCGCACTGTCTTTGAGCACGGCTGGCTTTCGCTCAAACTCTATTACATGATCGGTCTGCCAGGCGAAACGATGGAGGACGTCCAGGCGATCCTGGATGCCGGTAAGCGCGTGCTTGCCATGGGTCGCCAGCTCCGTGGAAACAGGGTCAGGGTGCACCTTTCTGTGGGCAACTTCATCCCAAAACCCCACACACCTTTTCAATGGTATCCACTGAATTCCACTGATGACCTGCAAGCCAAGTTGGACCTGCTAAAATCGGGAGTTCGCCGCACCGGTCTCAAGCTTTCCTATAACATCCCCGACAACACCCTGCTCGAAGCCTGGCTTTCCCAAGGGGACCGACGCCTTGCGCAGGTCATCCACCACGCGTGGCAGCTCGGCGCAAAGTTTGATGCCTGGGGTGAAAACGACAACATGCCTTTTTGGCGCCAGGCTTTCAGCGAAATCGGGCTGGACCCTGACTTCTATGCCTACAGAGAACGCGCTCTGGATGAGATCCTCCCCTGGGATCACATTCACACCGGGGTCACGAAAGCCTTCCTCAAGCGCGACCTGGAATGGAGCAAGCAAGGAAAGAATCGCAAGGATTGCCGCGAGCAATGCTACGCCTGCGGTATTCTAGACACGTTTGGAAAAGAACGCCCGGTGAATCCGCTTGTGTACTGGGGGTGCCCATGAACAACGAACCAATGCGCATCCGCATGACCTACGCCAAACTCGGAAACCTTCGCTTCATTGGGCATCTTGATTTGCAACGTCTCTTCGAGCGTGCCCTGCGCCGCACAAACCTACCCTTGCGCTATACCCAGGGCTTCAGTCCGCATATGCGGATCAACCTGGCTTCAGCCTTGCCGCTCGGTTTCATCGGTAAAGCCGAAAAAATGGATTTCTGGCTGGATCAGGAGGTTTCCCTGGAGGAAATCAGCAAGCGGCTTTGCAAATCCCTGCCCGTAGAGCTCAATCTGAAGAACCTGCAAGTGATCGATAATCAACAACCTTCGCTCCAGGCATCTCTGCTCTCGAGTGCGTATGAAATCTTGCTTCCTGCAGATATCGATCCGCAAAGCCTGCAAGAAAAGATCAGCACTCTGCTTACTCAAACTACTTTGCCTGTTCAGCGGCGTAAGAAAACTGTGGACATGAAGAATCTGATCCTTGATTGGCAGCTCTTCAGACAAGCGCCGCAATCACTCCTGAAAGTATCCATGAAGTCCACTCCTTCCGAGAATGGACGTCCGGATGAGTTGCTGGAGCTTCTCGGGTTGGATCCAGCAGACTGCCAGATCACCCGAACTAAACTGATTTTTTGTGAGGAATAGTGGAAGTTAATTGCGTTTTCTGTTCGATTGTTGCTGGTCAAATACATGCCTGGAAAGTTCTTGAAACCGAAACCACGCTGGCATTCCTCGATGCCCATCCGGTCGGGCTTTATCACACACTAATCATCCCCAAAGCCCATTATTCCGACATTTTTACAGTTCCCCCAGAAGTCCTGGCAGACACCATGGAGACCGTGCGCAAAGTGAGCCTGCTTTATCATGAAAAACTTGGTCTGGAAAACCTTCACATCATCAATAATTCTGGGCGCTTCGCTTCACAGAGCGTTTTCCACCTTCATTTTCACATTCTTCCGCGTTACCCGGCCGACGGTTATAATTTCCCAAGAATTACACGACCTGACCTCACCAATCGTTTTGAGGAGATGATCAAAGCATTACAATAAATAAACACTAACCTGAGTAAAGAAAATGCGATGGTATAATGTGAAATTCTGTTTCCGTGGCCTAATGGACAAGGCACTGGCCTCCGAAGCCAGTCATGTGGGTTCGAGTCCCACCGGAAACATTTTTATTTAACGCAGCATGTCATCACCCAAGGAGCCTGCAATGAGCGATGAAAGACTTCTCCAGGAACTTGCCGAATTGCGGCAGAAAATTGCGTATCACAATTACCTGTACCACACGCTCGACCAGCCCGAGATTTCGGATTTTGAATACGATCAGCTCTTCAACCGTCTCAAAGCGATTGAAGCGGAGCATCCTGAACTCATTACTCCGGATTCCCCCACCCAGAAAATCGGCGGTCAAATCTCTGAAAAATTTAAAAAAGTGATTCATCCAGTCCCGATCCTAAGCCTTGCCAATGGATTCGGAAGCCAGGAAGCGCTTGCCTGGTATGAGCGCATTCTCAGGCTTGACTCGCGCGTTGCTCAGACCGATTTTCTGCTGGAGCCCAAATTGGATGGCTTGACGGTCGTTCTGCACTACAACAACGGCATCTTCTCGCTCGGTGCCACTCGTGGTGATGGCAGAGTTGGTGAGGATATCACCGCCAATTTGCGCACTATCCCCAGCCTGCCCTTACGCATCCCGGTCTTGCCAACCGGCAGCCCAGCGCCGCAGCATATCGTTTTCCGTGGAGAAGCCTTCATCACCAAAGCGGATTTTCTTGCTCTCAATGCCGAACTCGAGAAGAGGGGAGAGAAGCCCTACCTGAATCCCCGTAACACAGCTGCGGGTTCTCTGCGTCAATTGGATCCTGCAGTCACAGCTTCCCGACCGCTGAAACTTTTTCTCTATCAGGTGTTGGAATCCTCCGACCCACTTCCCCAGACCCAATCAGGCATACTGGACTATATCGCCAGCTTTGGTCTGCCTGTCAATCCTCTCCGGTGGCACGCCAAAAACATCGATGAAGTCATCCAGATTTGTGAAAAAGAAGGTCTCAACCGCCATAACTGGCCGTATGATGCGGATGGAATTGTCATCAAGATCAACGATCTCCAGCTTTCCAATGCGCTTGGTTATGCCGGAAAAGATCCCCGAGGCTTACTTGCTTACAAGTACCCGGGTGAGGAGGTGGAAACCACCCTGCTCGATATCCAGGTTAATGTTGGTCGGACTGGTGTGCTGACCCCCCTGGCTATACTGGAACCTGTCAGCATTGGTGGAGTGGTCGTAAAACAGGCGACCCTGCACAATTTTGACTTTATCGCTGAAAAAGACCTGCGTATTGGCGACCGGGTTTTGTTGAAAAGGGCTGGCGAAGTCATCCCTTATATCGTCGCTGCCCTCAAAGAAAGACGCGATGGCAGCCAGAAAGTCTATGTGCCCCCCACCAAATGCCCTTCATGCGGGTCTCAAGTTGAGCGGGCTCCCGGAGAAGTGGCCTGGTACTGTGTGAATGCGGCTTGTCCCGCCCAATTGACCCGAAATATCGAAAATTTTGCATCCCGCTCAGCAATGGACATCGCTGGTCTCGGTGAAAAGATTGTCGCCCAACTGGTTCAAAGCGGATTGGTAAAGAATATAGCCGACCTCTACCGCTTGACCAAAGATCAACTTCTCACCCTGGACAAATTTGGCGAAAAAAAAGCCGACAATTTACTGGCAGCCATCCAGGCTTCAAAATCACAATCTCTTGAGCGTCTGATCATCGGCCTGGGTATCAAAGGTATTGGCGAGGTTGCTGCCCGGAAATTAGCACGGAAATATGGCAACCTTGACGCCCTCTCGCACGCAACTGTGGACGAACTACAACAACTGGAAGGGGTGGGACCCAACCTGGCGGAGTCCATCGTTAAATGGTTCCAGCTTGAGAACAACCAGCAAATTCTTGAACAACTCAGAGAACTTGGGGTTTGGCCTGTCGAAAGCACCAGCACGCCTGAGGGTAGACTTCCGCTTACCGGTTTGACTTTTGTAGTTACAGGAACCCTCGAAGGCTTCTCCCGCAAAGGTATCTCAGAATTTATTCTGGCGAATGGCGGAAAGGTTTCAGAATCTGTCAGCTCCAAGACATCCTATCTGGTCCTGGGTGCCAACCCTGGTTCGAAGTACGACAAAGCCCGGCAACTAGGCGTGCCAATCATCTCTGAACAAGAGCTGCGAGAGCTCGCTGCTTCCTGAAATTGCTCTTTACTTAAGGGTGAAAATTGGATGCCAACCTGAACTAAAAAATGTGTAAATTATTAAAACTGCCCGGAATTTCTCCGAGCGGTTTTTGAGGTGGAGATGGCGGGAATCGAACCCGCGTCCGAAAGATTAGACTCTCGAATTTCTACGAGCATAGTCAGTTGTTCAGGTTCATCTGTCTGCAGGTCAACTGACCGAACTGCAGCCAGACTATCCGTTTGGACCCGAAAGCCCTCTTAGCAGAACCTCACGGCGCGATTCTGAGCAGCCTGACTTTTATGACGTCTTTGCTGGTCCCGATCAGGCAAACGGTCCCAGAAGACGCGACCTCATCTATGGAGGTCAGCTTCCGATCGATTAGCTTATGCAGCTAAAGGAAGGGTTGCATAGTTTGTGCGATTGGCACTTGTTTTTTGTACTGATTTTACGAGGTCGGTACCTCTCGGCTCGCAATCCGGAATCAGCCTCTCCCGTCGAGACCTGGCATCCCCGGTGATTGAATTATAACATAAAAAACCCTCTCAGAAAAATCTGAGAGGGTTTGTA
Organism: Anaerolineaceae bacterium; assembly: GCA_040767065.1. Taxonomy (GTDB): domain Bacteria; phylum Chloroflexota; class Anaerolineae; order Anaerolineales; family Anaerolineaceae; genus Mesolinea. Next base: position 14,810 of record JAXGPH010000004.1, read on the forward strand.
CAAGTTGTTACAAAAGCTTATTTGATTTGAGCCATTTGCTCAGCAAGAATGTCATTGGCGTTGACGTTCGCTTCGTCAAGGAGAGCCTGGACATCCGAGGTGGGATCATCCACGATGCTGGTCATGACGGGTTCGATCACATTGTCCCGAACGAAGTCGTAACCAGGCACAGGAGGTTCGAATTTGCCGTATTTCAGCAGATCGAAGGCAGTCTTGTAGGCAGGATCGGCTGCAAAGACATCCTCGAATTTGGCTGCAACACTCTGCTTCACGGGGAAGTAACCAGAGGCCTTGGCCCACTCAGCATTCACATCAGCGCTGGTGTAGTACTTGACGAAAAGCCAGGCAGCCAGTTCGCGTTCAGGTGTGGACTTGGGGATGGAAACAGAAGCGCCGTAAACATTCTGGACAGGATCCGGGGTTGTGTGGGGGATAGCTGCCACAGACCACTCGAAAGGAGTGCCGTCAGCTTCAACCGCATCTTTGTAGTAAGGCAGACCGGAGGATGAACCAACAGTGAAGAGCAAAGTGCCGTTACCGAAATCGGTTTGATCGCCATAGGCTTCAGTAACAAGGCGGGCACAGCCATCGGCAAAGAGGCTCTGGATAAATGTCCAGGCTTCCACAGCGGCATCGCTGTTTAGGGTAAACTGGTTAGCTTCGTAATCGAACATGTCGCCACCAAACGCGAAAGTCCAGCTGGCGAAGCGGGAAGTATCGATGCTCAACTCATACCCGGTTGGTGAGGCTGCGCCTTCAGTGGCACCGCTGAATGGGGTCTGGGCGGCTTTGCAGGCCATTTCTTTAAACTGTTCAGGGGTAGTGGGCGGTGCGTCGTAGCCAAGTTCTCTCAGCCAGTCCATGTTGTAGTACATGACTTCCATGGAGCGGTTGGGGGGTAGACCGAGGCGCTGATTGTTGAATAGTGAGAGCACATCCTGTGCGAAGAAGCCGGGGAAGAAATCTTCCTGCTCTTCTTTGGACAGACCATACTTGGGATGGTTGATCAGTTCGTTCATATCGAACATGGCATTTGCCAGTTGATAAGTTGCGACCTGATTCTGATAGCCAACAACTACATCGGGTACATCAGGGGTATTCAGGATAGGCAACATCTTGTTGAAAATGTCGCCGTAGCTTCCTGCGTACTCAGCAGTAACGGTGATGCCATACTCGTTGGTCGCATTGAAATCAGAGACAATCTTTGCGATAGCTGCTTCACGTTGTTCACCGGTGTGCTGATGCCACCAAACAATTTCCTTGGCGGGCACTACATCTGCCCAGGGATCAGCCTCGGTCGGAACTTCAGTCGGTTCTTCAGCCGGGGCTTCAGTCGGTTCTTCAGTCGGGGCTTCAGTCGGGACTTCGGTTGGAGCGGGGGTTTCTGTTGCAGTAGCGCAAGCGCCGAGCACCAGAGAGGCAATCAGGACGATCGCCACAAGCAAAACACTCTTTTTTCTCATTTTTCAAAACCTCCATTTGAATCTAATTTTTGAGTAAAACGATATCGAAGGGTGAGAAAAACCTTCGCAATATCCAAAAAATTATTATATCCTATCCTTTCAACCCCGTAGTTGCAATACCTTGTGTGAATTGCTTTTGGGTCAGGAAATATACAATCAAAACCGGAACAATAGTAATTACTGCGCCAGCCATTAACCAGTGTGTATAAGGTCCAGCCTCCTGCACAAATCCGTATAAACCAACCATCAACGGCCGCCAGGTATCCCTGGTGGTCACAAGCAAAGGCCACTGAAACGCATTCCACGAAGCGGTAAACCCGAATAAAAGCACGGTCATAATCGGCGCTTTGCTAATCGGCATGACAATCTGCACGAGAAAACGCAAGTGATCACATCCATCGATGCGTGCGGCATCCCAGAGCTCATTTGGGATTTGCGCGAAAAATTGACGCAGTAAAAAGATGCTGAAGGCATTTGCCATGAACGGGACTGTGAGCGCCCAATAGGTGTTAATCCAGGTGCCTCCTGGCAGCGGGATAATAGTGCCACGTATAAGAAGATAATTTGGTATCAGTGTGACCGATTCAGGTATCATCATCGTGGCCAGAAAAAGGCCAAACAGGATATCTTTGCCCTTGAAATCAATTCTGCCAAAGGCGTAACCTGCCAGAATTGAGGTAAAGAGAAGACCGGTTAAAGTACCAAGAGTCACCGCCACGCTGTTTACAAAGTATTTCGAAAAGTTTGCCTGCTTCCACGCCTCTTTATAATTAATCCACTGAGGAACTTCAGGCCATATTTGGCGGGTAATTGTTTCGCCCAGTGTCATCAGCGAATTCGAAACCATCCAGAAAAATGGAAAGATGAAAATCAAAGCACCAACAATTAATATCAGGTAAAGAACTACTTTACCTAGAATCCTGCTGGCGCGGCTTCCTTTCTTTTCTTTCTTGAGGGTAGGTAGTGCTGTTGAATTATCCATAGAAGACCCGCTCTCCCATAATCTTGTTTTGTGCCAGCGTCAAACCCAGGATGATAACAAATAAAACAATCGCCTGAGCTGTGGCTACACCATACTGGTTTGCTTTATAAAAACGGTCAAATATCAACAAGCTGGTTGTGACTACCGTATTTTGCGCGCTGGGGGTGCGCATCACGTAAATGTGGTTGAAAGCTTTAAAGGTGCCAATAAAACCGATCAATGTAAGGTAAAAAGTGACCGGAGATATCATTGGAATGGTGATGTGCCAAAAGCGGTCCCATTTGCTGCCGCCATCCATTTCCGCGGCTTCGTAAATTTCCTTGGGAATATTACCCAATCCGGATAGGAATATCACCGTATTGTATCCCACAAAGGACCAAATGCCGAAAATGATAATCGTCACCAGCGCCAGGCTGGGACCTCCTGCCAACCCTGAAACGTCAAAACCCAGCAGGTTCAAAACCGGCTTGGGTTCAAAACGCCATCTTAGCGGGTCTATACCAAACAAGCCGATAAACCTGTTGGCGAGAGAGGTTTCTCTGCTGGAGAAAATTATCTGAAAAACTACCGCAGTACTGATCGAAGGTGTGATGTAAGGAAGGAAGTAAATGATGCGAAAGGCTTCCCTCCCGATAATGTCCTGATAGAGAATATATGCAAGCACCAATCCGAGAATAATTTCAGCCGGAACGGTCCCCAGCGCATAGTAAATGGTTACAATCAAGGAGTTGAGGAAATCCTTATTGCCGGTTTCATACATCATTCCCCAACCTGTCACAAAAATAACACCCCCCAGAATGAGCACCAAGGCTCCGGCAATATGCGCCAGCCTCTTACCGTTATTTATGGATTGAAAAGCTCTTGTCCATACGAAGAAACCAAGCGCGAACAATCCCATTCCCACGATAAGAACCAACAAGTTCCACCACGAGCCAAATATCATCAAGTAGTTCTTATCACCGATAAACGGTCCCTTGGTAACCTGCCAGTTGAACAGGCTCATATAGATTGAGTAACCGATAGGAAAAATACCAAAGATAAAAATAATTAGAAAAGCGGGAAAGGTAAAGAGCATGCCAGTAATTTGGTCTCTGCGAGCTTGCTTTTTGAAAGCGCTCGTGCCTTTGGTTGTGATAAGTTCCTTGCTAGATTCCATCGCACCTCATAAAGTTAAGCAAATGTTGTTTAAGCATTGCTCTCTAGCTAACATCAGATTCAACTTGTTGTTCCGAAATAAATTCTACCAAGATATTTGATCAGCACTAAAATTATTTTACCTAAACTTTGGACAGAATCCTAAAAGAGAATCGGGAAAACTGTCGGTAACCAGTAAAAAGCCCATTTCATCCATCAAAGCAATGCCTTCCCAGTTCCTTGCAATGTTGTCCTCAAGCAGTTGCAGGTAGATTGGAGGTTGATCGATGCGCGAGATTGCATTGTCTTCAATCTGAAGCTCCACCAGCCTTTCAACAGGCGCATTTTTTGCGTGGGTTTCCCCTTCACCATATTCCAAATTCAGGAGGTCTTCATCAACTGCAAGAAACGTATCTCCTGGGAAATAGTAGTTCATAATCCAGAACTTACCGCTCGAATCGCAAATGGTCGCATCAGTAACCCGGAAATTGATGGCCGGAAACGTAATCTCCCGCTCAAACTCCAGATCCTGGTTGAATTCATAAGCAACTGGCTGCATGGCGTTTTGCATGGAATTGTGTTCATAAATGACGTAAAGATTCCCATTCCAGAATGTCATCGCCTCAAAAGTTGTGTTTCGCATACTGGAAAGAGGTGCCAGTTCCACGAGCGATTCAGGATCAAGCGTTATACTCTCGAGCTCACCCTGCACTTCGCCCATGATGAGATACCCCATCATCGGATTGCCTGCCGTGCTTTCAACGGTTAGGTAGATCGTCTGATCCACAAACAAGATCGACTCAAATCCCTCAAAACCTTTGATCTCATCCCGCAGGTCTGCATTAAAAATCGGAACCTCCCTCACTGGCAATTCAATTGTTGGATCCTCTATAGCCAACAGGAGGTCCTTTTTTGCAATGGCAAACAAGACTGCTTCCCGGGCAAAATCTCTTCCTTCCGGAAATTGCGGCAGTAAAACCAGGCACTCCCCAAACCACCCCAAGCCAGAATATTCAAAACTTGCAGCCTGGATCCTTTCCGGAATTTTCAGGGGCACCACCTCAAACTCTTCAAGTATAGGTGGGCTTATGGATGCCTCCGGGGTGCCAATCACCGTAACCGTTGAAGTTAAATCGACTTCTGTTGGCAATACTGCCGTTTCTAGCGTCGGTAAAGCCCCTGGTTTGACCAACAATGTATTATTACTACACGCAGTCAGGCTTAATATTAAAATACTATCCTGGATTAATCGTATGGGTTTCAAGGGTTTCATTCCACTGCGCTCAGATCAAAAACTGCAAGCACCGGGTCGTGGTCACTGGAAGCATTTTTCGGCAAACTCAAACTGTTGATATGAACCACTTCATAGCTCACCAACCTGGATGCCAAAGCTTTACTTGCCAATAGTTGATCCAGAGTCTGGCCATTCCCCTGATACACATAGGTGAATCGTTGATTTTCAGGCAAGGTCAAGACCAAATTTTCCAGCACACCACCTTGCAAAGTCTTCAGGCTGGCACTCCAGGGGAAGTCATTCATGTCCCCAACTACAACGATCAATGCCTCCGGATTGATGTTAAGAATGTCCTGCACGAAATCATTCACAGTTTTGGCTTGCGCGATCCTCTGCCGTTCGCTTGACCTATGCGGGGGCTGTTGATCGCCGTAAAGCGGTCCGTCTTCACTTTTTGAGTTTAAGTGATTGCCGATAACATACAAATCCTGCCCATTAAAAATGAACTGCCCGATGATGGGTTTTCGACTATCAAAAAACGCGGAATTTCCAGGCCAGATCCTCCCAGGATTCAGGCTCAGCATCGCGCGCCCATTCTCATCCCGCAGGTTTACCTCGTCGTTTGCCTTCCCTATCGGGGCAGCAGCAAGTTTCAATCCCCGTTTGGTTTGATACAATATGACCGTCCTGATGTTCCCGCCTGGGATGCCTCCATCCGCGTTACGATCAGGGTCGATATTCAACACTTTGTAAACAATCTCACCTTTACTGGCATCCACAATATCGTCGATGAGGCTGGCGAGGTTGCGTTCAGCACTGACTTGCCCCGAATCAAGGCTGCCGTCATCATCCATGATTTCCTCAAGCACCAGGATGTCTGGTGCCTTCAACATTTCCACGATCTCCCGGGCAACCTGTTTGGAGGTTTCCGCATTCTGAAGGCTGTTAAAGTTTTCCAGGTTGTAGGTTCCAACCGCCAATTCCCAATCTTTTTGTACGCCTTGAGCTTCAGCAGCCCTGAAAGGTTGGTTTTGGCTTAGAACCGGCTTGCTCAGCAAATGGACGCGATAATTACCAAAATCGTAGCCTACCACGCCCACGATAGGCTCATTGAAGACCGCTCCCACAGTTATTTCCGGCATCATGATAAAGGCATCATCCAACATAATCCTTTCGGGATTGGGATCCGATTCTCGCAGCACCAGCACACCCTCTTGTGAAAAAATTCCTGCGTTTTGCCCATTGTCTGCCGCGACGGAAACTTCGTTGTAAGCATTCCGAGTCGAAACTGCTCTCGCATTATTGATCTGCACCAGCATGCCTTCCAGACTTTCAAAGAAATCCATGCCGTCTTCCTGCGGATCAAGCGGCTGCTGGCTCTGCCCGACGTAACCGTTTACATCATTCTCAATGATCTGGTTGGGAATCATTCTCCCGCCCTGACCAATAACCACAGGCGCAGGCAGAGGCTGATTCTTTCCCAGGATAGTTACATTGTTCGCCACAAGTGTCGTGATGGTCAACGAGTTTTCACCCAGACCAGCCGGATTCCATTCCCGCACCTTGCCGTCTTCAACTTGCACCAAGTCTCCCCGCTTGACATTCAGATAGGTTTGCATGTCAATATAAATGGCTTCAGAAGTACGCTCATCTGCATCCGACACCAAACTCTGCAGGTAAAACCCGCCACCATCCACCGCAGTCACCACTCCGCCCACTCTCGGTATGGTTTGACCGTCCAACGGTGAGCGATGCGTAATTCCCTGGATGACGCTAATGGCAGTTTCACCATCGCTTATTGGCAGTGAAACAACCGGCAAAGTTTCGGTTGGCAAAACAGCAGGAGTCTTAACAACACAACCTGCACAAAGGAGTAATAAAGAAAGGATGATCAAGGGTTGTTTCACAATAATCTCCGCGTCGTCTGGTAAGTAATTTTACATGAATTAAAGGTCACTTGTGTTCCCACGATTGGAATGCGATAAAATGATGGCATGGAACTTCAGGCAGCTATCTCAAAAATAGATCAGTTTTCCTCAGCAGAACAAGGTGACAAAGTTGAGATTATCGAGCGTCCTCATGGTGGGATCTCAATCATCATGGCTGAGGGTAAGCTTGGCGGTCGCCACTCAAGAATCATAGCCATGAAAGCCGTTCATTCCATTATGAGCCTGATTGCCAGCGGCTTGCACGATGGCGCTGCCTCCCGGATCGTGCTTTCCAATATCTTCGAGGAACACAAAGGGAAGGCTCAGGTCAATTTAAACATAATTTCCTGTGATTTGGAATCGCAATCCATCGTCATCACCAAAAACAATACCACCCCCGTGGTAACCGTTTTCGGAGGCGCCGCAGAATACCTGCGCTTTGATGGAATAATCGACGCAGACCACAGCTATTCCCCTTCTGTGTTTCAGTTTGAAATCGAAGAAGGGCGCGATTTCATCCTCGTTTCTGACGGAATCCTGCAGGCCGGTGTCCAGTACGAGCAGCCTCTGGATCTGCGCGTCTTGGTTGAGTCACTTTTTGAAGAGGATGAACCCACCGTTCAGGCTCTGGCGGATGCCATCCTCACCCAGGCGGTCAGCCTGGATCTTGGCCGCCCGCGGGACGACATGACTGTCACAGTTTTGCGCATCTCACCCTCCCCCACCAATAACGTTCGCCGGGAGTATGTCCAATTTCCAATTAACGAATAAAAAATAAAGGAGACGATTTATGCACGAGGAAGTTATTCTGATCACTGGAGCTAATGGAGAAATTGGTCACGGTCTCATTCATCACCTTGCGGACCAAAAAAAGGCTATCGTCGCGCTCGACCTGAATCCCCTGGACGATGTGCTTCAACCGCTCGTCCGCCATTGGCAGGTTGGTGATATTCTCAATTTCGCACTGCTCGAAAAGCTTTTCGAGGAGTACCACTTCAGTGTCGTGTTCCATCTGGCATCCATCCTTTCCTCAAAAGCAGAGCAAAATCCTGAACTCGCCCATAAGGTCAATGTTGAAGGTACGCTCAACCTCTTACGCCTGGCACAAGTCCAATCAAAGCGGGATAGCGTCCCAGTCAAATTTATCTATCCAAGTTCGATTGCCGTCTATTGTTTGCCCGACCTCAACACCAAACAAGCGGCAGGTAAAGTCCGTGAAGACCAATTCACCACTCCCGCCACGATGTATGGCATCAATAAACTCTATTGTGAACATCTTGGGCGTTACTACAGCAAACACTACAAACAACTTGCAAACAATGCAAATCCTGATGAACTGCTCGATTTTCGAGCCTTACGCTTCCCGGGTCTGATCAGCTCTGAAACAGTCCCCTCGGGAGGCACCAGCGATTATGGTCCTGAAATGCTCCACGCCGCTGCAAAGGGTGTTTCTTATGACTGCTTCGTTCGCCCTGATACACGTCTGCCTTTTATGGTCATGCCCGATGCTGTTAAATCGCTGATCTCACTCAAGGAAGCTCCCCGACAAGCTCTGACGCAGACTGTTTATAACGTCACCAGTTTCAATCCGAGCGCTAAGGAACTCTATGAGCTGACTATCGCGGCTTTTCCCAAAGCCGATATCCGCTTTGTACCGGACTGCCATAGGCAGTGCATTGTCGATTCCTGGCCTGCTGACATCGATGACACTGCGGCCCAACGGGATTGGGGTTGGCAGCCTGACTATAATTTCGAACGGGCTTTTTCAGAATACCTGATACCCGTTATTCGCGCCCGATATCAATAACGAAGGAAAATTATGCCTCTTTACGAATATGTTTGCCAATCTTGTAAACAAACTTTTGAAACACTCCGCTCTTTCAGCCAGGCAGATCAATCGATCACCTGCCCGAGCTGCGGAAAAACAGATTCCCGCCGGCAAATTTCGTTGGTAAATGCTGTCAGTTCCGGCAGGAGCCTCAAAAATAGCAGCTCTTCTTGTAATTCTTGCCATTCAGGCAATTGCAGTACTTGTGGGGGTGCATGAAAAACAACCACTTTTTTGAAGGAAAACTCGCTTTGATAACCGGCGGTTCCAGCGGTATCGGCTTCGAACTGGCTAAACAACTTATCCAGGCAGGTGCCTCGGTCGTCATCTTGGCCAGAAGTCCAGAGAAACTGGCAGGTGCCGAAGATACTCTCACCCCACTTCTGAGGCATCCAAAACAGATCATCCATCCGATTTCAGCGGATGTGACCGATGTTGAAGCCCTGCGGTCTGCAATTGAAGCGCTTGTCAGCAACTATGGAGTGCCTGACTTTCTTTTCAATTGTGCCGGTGTTGCCCTTCCTGGTTATGTTGAGGAGCTTGAGCTTGAAGTCTTCAAATGGACCATGGATATTGACTTCCACGGTACGGTCAACACCACTAAGCTGCTTTTACCTTACTTCCTCAAGCGCGGCAGCGGGCATATCATCAACTTCTCGTCCCTGGCGGGCGTACTCGGGGTCTATGGCTACAGTGCCTACTCTGGAGCCAAATTCGCGGTGAGGGGTTTTACAGATGTCATTCGGGCAGAACTAAAGCCAAAGAATATCAAAGTCTCCATCGTCTATCCTCCCGATACTGACACACCTCAATTAGCTTTTGAAAGCAAATACAAGCCTTTCGAAACGCGAGAGCTCGCAAATTCCGATAAACCCATCCAACCCGCACTTGTTGCCAAAGAGACACTCCGAGCTGTCGAACGGGATCGTTATGCCGTAGTTCCCGGTTTTAATGCAAAATTCACCTACTTTCTCGGCACCCGCTTTGGCAACTGGGTTTATCCGATCATGGACTTTCTGATCGCGAATATTCAAAAAAAGAAAGCGCGCCTTGATAAATGACCTGCAGCAGCACCCTGGCGGCGCTGGCATCCGCTCTCTGATTGATCGCTGGCAGCAGGATCAGGAATTTCGCGAAAACATTGCCTACTGGCAGACCACGCCTGCGCGTGAGGCTCTCAACGCTCCGATACCCACCTCGCTGGATCCCAACCTTATCAAAGCGCTGAGTGCGCTCGGGGTCACGCAGCTTTATTTGCATCAAGCTGAGGCAGTGGAGCGAGCTCACAACGGAGAAAACCTCGTTATTGCCACCGGCACTGCCAGCGGCAAGACCCTCTGCTACAACCTGCCTGCCGTTCAGCAGGCACTGGTCAATCCCAATGCCCGCATCCTCTACCTGTTTCCCACCAAAGCGCTTGCCCAGGATCAACTAACGAGCTTGAACCAGTTACTAAAAGCTCTTCCCTCCAAAAAACCGCTGCCTGCCAACATCTTCGATGGCGATACTCCGCAGCATATGCGTTCAGCTATGCGAAAAGAGTCGGTTTTCCTGCTAACAAACCCGGATATGCTCCATCAAGGCATTCTCCCCCACCATGCGCTGTGGCAGCCGTTCTTCCAGGGGCTCAGCCTGGTGGTGATTGATGAGCTGCACACCTACCGCGGCATTTTTGGCTCGCATTTTGCCAATCTTCTGCGCCGCCTGAAGCGCATTGCGGCTTTCTACGGCGCTTTTCCCAGGTTCATCCTCACATCTGCCACGATTGCCAACCCGGTTGAGTTGGCAAAAATACTGATAGACGACCAAGTGAGCCTGATCGACCAGAGCGGCGCTCCCCAGGGTGAAAAGCACTTTCTGCTGTACAATCCACCTCTGGTTGATCCTAAACTGGGTCTGCGGAAATCCAGCGTGCAAACGAGTGTCAATCTCGGGCTTTCGCTGCTCGAAGCTAACCGCCAGTCGCTGCTGTTTGCCCGCACCCGCCGCACCGTTGAAATGCTCCTCACCTATCTGCTTGAACAACTGCCGCCTCACCTTCGCCCAAAAGTACGCGGTTACCGCAGCGGCTACCTGAAGGCTGACCGCCGTGAGATCGAGCAGGGTTTCAAAAACGGTAACATCCGACTCGTGGTCGCCACCTCCGCCCTGGAACTGGGGATTGACATCGGCGAGCTCGAATCAGTCATCCTCGTTGGTTATCCGGGTTCCATTGCCACCACTCTTCAGCGCGCCGGACGGGCTGGCAGAAAGCAACAGGATTCCCTCGCCCTGCTGGTCGCGACAAACGACGCTATGGATCAATACCTTGCGAATCATCCGGAATATCTCAATAATTCCCCTGAAAAAGCGCTTGTCGACCCAAACAATCTGCTCGTGTTCTACCAGCATCTGCGCTGCGCCACCTTTGAGCTGCCCTTTGCACCGGAAGAAGGTTTTGGACCCATCGATCCCTCGCAGCTCAACGAAATTTTCCAAGCCATGACCGCTGCTGGTGAAGTTCTCAGCCGCAATAACACCCACTTTTGGGTTGGCGACGCATATCCCTCGGCTGAAATCTCTTTAAGGTCTTCCACACCCAATGTTGTTTCCTTATTTGTGGATGGGATTGAAAAACCCACCCTGATCGGGCAGATAGATGCCCACAGCGCGGAGTGGCTGGTCCATCCCCAGGCTGTTTACCTGCATGAAGCCGAGTCGTACCTGGTTGAAGAGCTCGACCTCGAGCAAGGCGTCTGCAAGCTCAAACCTGCTCAACCGGACTACTACACCCTGCCAACGATCAAAACCACCATTGAGCGCTTCCAGGAGCTTTCCACCCAACCGGTTGGATCATCAAACATCAGCAGCGGACCACTTTCGCTTTCCATTCAGGTCGAGGGGTTCAGGAAGATCCGTTGGCAGACCAATGAGACGCTTGAACGTCTCCCGCTGGATATGCCCGCGCGCGGGCTGGAGACCGAAGGTGCCTGGTTCTCCATTGGTGAGAACCTTGTTAACCACCTCAAGGAGCTTGCCTTGTGGAACTCTGATCCTAACGATTACGGTCCGAGCTGGCCTGCCCTCAGGCAAAAAATCCTTGCCCGCGATCAATACAAGTGTGCTGCCTGTCATCAAACTTTCAGCCCTTCTGAACTCCACGTGCACCATATCCAACCTTTCAAAACCTTTGCTGATCCGATGCAAGCCAACATGCCTTCCAACCTTGTGACATTGTGCCACCGCTGCCATGCGATTGTCGAAACCCGTGTGCGGGTTATCTCGGGTATGGCAGGCGCAAGCCACGCCCTGCGAAATATTGCTCCTCTGCTCATCATGTGCGACGATGCCGATATCGCCATGCTGACTGAACCGAGATCCATCCTCAATAATGGTCAAGCAGCGATATTGGTCTACGACACCATTCCTGGCGGTGTGGGTCTCTCCCATCAATTGTTCCAGGATCACCGCTTTTGGCTTGAGCGGGCTGCCGAGATGATCCAGGATTGCCCCTGCGAGGATGGCTGCCCTGCTTGTGTGGGTCCTTTTGGGGAGGATGGCTATGGCAGCAAGCGTGAATCGCTGGCTTTGCTGAAGGGGCTGCTCGATGAGTGATTGGAATGACTTTTCCGAGCGATTGAAGCGTCTTGGCGTCACACTCGGCATCTCGCAGCCCATACAGGAAAAAGCAGCTAAAGTCAAACCCCTTGAAGAACTTGTGCCTGGGCGTAACCTGAAAACTACTTATGGGGAAGTCTTTTCCCTCAATCACGCTTACCCTGAGCATCGCCAGCACGGTCACCTGCCTCTAAAACCGCTCACTGATTATCACTGGCTGGCGCGGTGGGCAAAGGCGCCTGCCGCGCCTGCTTTGCAATCGCTGGTTTTTCTGGACACCGAAACGACCGGTCTTTCGGGAGGCACGGGCACCATTCCCTTCATGATCGGCGCTGGTCGTTTCATTCAGGACCAATTTGTGGTTGAGCAATTCTTTGTCCGCAATCCCTCCGAGGAAACAGCCCAACTTGCGGCTCTTTCGGAGTTTGTGGAAGGCGTTGAGGGCATTGTTACCTATAACGGTAAAGCCTTTGACCTGCCTATCATCAACACCCGCTACATCATGCAGCGCCTTTCGAACCCATTTACGTCGGCAACTCACTTTGACCTGCTGCCATTCACCCGGCGCATTTGGAAAGCTCGCCTGGGTCAGTGCAATCTTGGAAACATCGAAACCAAGGTGCTCGGATTCCAGCGAGAGCAGGCAGACATCCCCGGCTATCTGGTTCCGGATTTTTATCGAGAATATCTCTTTACAGGCGATGCGACCCACATGCCTGGCATTTTTTATCACAACGAAGTTGACGTGCTCAGCCTTTCAGCGCTCTTCAGCTGGCTGGCAGCCATCCTCGAAGATCCCTCCGACGACCGCTTCACCGACCCTGGCGATTTGCTCTCGGTTGGTCGTGTTTTGGAAAATTTGGAGCGCGTGCCCCTGGCAGAGCAGGTATATTCCTCCGATCGCCTTCAGCATCTTTCCGAGGCAGATCGTCAAAAAAGCCTGCTTTTACGCGCCAAACTCCAAAAACGGAAGGGAAATTTGGAAGCAGCCAGCGTTTTATGGCAAGCAGCAGCAACAGCGGGTTCCATCGAAGCGTTAGTGGAGCTGGCGAAATATTTTGAACATCAGGTTTGTGATTTCGAAGCGGCACTGCGTTGTACTGAGCAGGCTTTATGCTTGTGTTCCGACCCCTCCCTTGCCAGCTCACTTTTGCACCGTAAATCCCGGCTTAATGCAAAACTACTGAAAAACAATTCTGAAAAAAGCGCAAACTTTTAAAAATCGAAGTAAATTTCAGCCTCTTTGACCTAATACTACACGCTATTAGTCTTTATTTTTAAATTCATACCTCCAAATGAGGATCTAATTTCATCGCATTTCTACATCTGTTTTTGAAAATTTTTAAACCGAAACGAACCAACCTGCAGTTCTCGCCGCCAGCATCTACTTCATGATATACAACCTTTGTCTTTTCTTGCCTTTTCCTGATTGCGTTATCCATCACGCATGATAATTTACGCGGGCATCAACCCTACAATTTGTTCATCACCCTTCTTAATCGATGTGAGCACCAACCCGAGTTTCTCACTATTTCCCCAATCCCCCTATGACACGATTCCCATAACACTCTCTGTAATTTTTTGTTTGTAATTTTTGTTGACACTTTTGCATATCATACATACAATTTAAGAAATTGTCTTATTCTTCAAATTGAATCTTTTTTGTGTAGGCAGAATTGATCGGGATTAGAAATTTTTCTCGTTCAGACCAACTAAGAATTACAAATAACGTAAATTCTATTTGTTGGCCGGAAAATCTCAAAACATGGAGGTGAATTGGAAGATTGCTATATAGGTAATTGTTTAGGTAATTGTTTAGTTAAATCACGTGCAAAACCATATTTTAAAAGGATAGGTGACATGAAACGCAATGCAATTATGAAAGTCCTCGCAATTGTATTGGCTTTGGGAATGCTCGTTAGCTATATCCCGGTCAATGTGACTGCCAAGACCGCCGTCCCACAACAAATTGTTACTGTTGACAATGCTGTCCTTGACGAAATCAACAAGAACGGCGTCGCTACCTACTGGGTCGATTTCAAAAATACAGCCGACCTCTCCCAGGCTTATTTTATGGACTGGAGTGAACGCGGCTGGTTTGTTTATGAAACCCTGAAGGAACAGGCTGAGAAAACTCAATCTGCAGCGATTGATTACCTAAAGACCACCGGTCTCACGTATAAATCCTTCTGGCTCGCGAATCGCATCCTGGTTGAAAAATCCGATAAGATCGTATTAGCCAGCCTGCAACGACTCCCCAACGTTGTCTCTATTTCTGCTCAGAAGCAATATATCCTCTACGAACCAGAAAAAGTTGAGGTTACCGCGGAACCCATGGCTATCGAACCCAACATCACTCATGTGAATGCTCCGGACGCCTGGGCGCTTGGTTATGACGGTACTGGGCTGATTGTCGCAAACATCGACACCGGTGTACGCTACTCACACCAAGCCCTGGTTGGTTCTTACCGGGGTAACAATGGTGACGGTACCTTTGATCATAACTACAACTGGTACAACCCCTATGATCCTTCGGACAACGTTCCCCGTGACGGAAATGGTCACGGCACCCACACCATGGGCACCATGGTCGGTGATGACGGCGGCGCAAACCAAATCGGCATCGCTCCTGGTGCTGAGTGGATGGCCTGCGCCGGCTGCCCGGATGGCTCATGCTGGGACGTTTCCCTGCTTGGCTGCGGCGAATTCATGGCAGCACCAACTGATCTGAACGGTGAGAATCCCAATCCCGATATGCGCCCGAACGTGGTCAACAACTCCTGGGGTGATTGCGGACAGACCTATGATGATTGGTATGCTGATGTCGTCGATGGTTGGCTTGCTGCTGGTGTGTACCCTGTCTTCTCCAATGGCAACGCATCCAACTGCGGCTATCCTGCTCCTCCCGGACTTAACACTGTCGGCAACCCTGCCCGTTACGGTAATGTGACCGGCGTTGGTTCTTCCGGTGAGCAAAACGGACAGTATGCCACCCACTCCAACTGGGGTCCCACCGACAATCTCGATATCATCAACCCGGTTGACACATTTGCCAATATGAAACCTCAGGTGCTTGCTCCGGGCGTCAGCATCCGTTCTTCAGTGCCAACAAGTGATACTTCTTACCAAGATGGCTGGTCTGGCACTTCCATGTCTGCTCCTCATGTGACCGGCTTGGTCGCCATGATCATGCAGGCTGCCCCCTGCCTGGTCGGTGATTACGCCGCAGTTGAGACGATCATTGAGAGCACCGCTGTCGATATGACTTACAACGACGGCTCACCTCTCACCCCCACAGACTTCCCGAACTTCGCTACAGGCTGGGGCGAAATTGACGCTCTTGCGGCTGTTCAGTTAGCCTCGGGGATGTGCGGTAATAGTGTGCTTTACGGCACTGTCACCTCAGATTCTGCAGAACCTATTTCCGGTGCGAAGGTTGAGATCACCGGTACTGATCCGGTCAACAACCGCACTGTCTATACCAACGCTGCTGGAGAGTATTCAGCCAATGTCAATGCTGACACATTTGACATGGTTGTCTCTGCCTTTGGCTTTGAGAGCGACTCAGTTGAAGATGTAGTCGTTGGCGAGGACGAGGCCGTTCAGCAGGACTTCGTTTTGACTGAACTTCCCAACACCCTTGTAACGGGCGTTGTTTATGACGACGGGATTTTGGAAGGCGCTTCTCACGGCTATCCGCTGTATGCAAAGCTGACCTTCTCAATGACCGGTTACTCCGAGAGCGTGTACACAGATCCTATGACTGGTGAGTACGAAATCGTGCTCTACAACGGTCAGGAATACAACGTTAACGTCCAGGCACTCGTGCCTGGTTACGAGGTACTTGAAACCACAATCACTCCTGATGACGTTGAAGTTTACGTACAGGATTACTATCTGAATATTGACAATGTCGCCTGTTCCGCGCCTGGATATCAGCCGGAATACGACATCATGTTTGATTTTGAAGCTGGAGATCAAGGTTTCGTTGCCAGCGGCACCAATACAAGCTGGGCTCGCGGTATCCCAACCAATGGTCCTGGCGAAGCCCACAGTGGCAGTTATGTCATCGCTACCAACCCGACTGGCAACTATAACGCCAGCGAGTTGGGGTATATGACCTCGCCGCTCATTGACCTGACGATCTTTGGCACAGATACACCGGTCGTCGAATTCTGGCAGTGGCGCCACATTGAAAGCGCAACCTGGGACAACGCAACCGTTGAAGTCACCAAGGACGGCGGCACCACCTGGACTCCTGTTTATGGTCCTGTTGGCGGTGTGAATGACACTGCCTACAACAAAGTCCAGATCGCCCTTGACACCAGCTACAATGTTGCTGACTTCCAGATCCGCTTCAAGTTCAAGAGCGATAGTTCTGTGCAATACGAAGGCTGGTACGTGGATGACATCGGCATTGCCGCAGCTCCGCTACCTGCACCCACCCAGGTCTATTTTGAGAACTTTGACACCACCGACGGCGGATTCATAGCCGGCGGTACAAATTCCAGTTGGGCATGGGGCGCTCCATCAGCCACTCCTGGACCTGGTGCTGCATATTCGGCTCCGAATGTGTGGGCAACCAACCTGACTGGTAATTACAACGACAGTGAGCAATCTTATATAACTTCTCCTGAAATTGACTTGTCGGCTTATGTTGGCCTGGCACCGACGCTTTCCTTCTGGCACTGGATGGATTCAGAATCTAATAGCTTTGACTGGGGATCCATTCAAGTTACCAAGGATGGCGGAGCCACCTGGCAAACTGTTTTCGAAAAGTTCGGAGATGCGTTGACATGGTCACCGAAGAGCATAATCTTGGATCCTTCTTATAGTGTGGCTGATTTCCAATTCCGTTTCGCATTCCACTCCGATTCCTCCGTGCAGTATCCTGGTTGGTACATCGATGATGTTAAAGTCTCGGTTTCAGAACCATACGATATCGCGGTACCTTGCGGAACCATCCCCGGCGGTATTGTGGCGGGCTACGTCTTTGATGCCAATTTCCCCACCGAGAAATTGATCGGTGCCAATGTTGCCACCGAGACTACCTCCGCCCTTACCATCGAAAATGCTGAGGATCCTGATCACGGCGGTCTGTACTACATGTTCCAGGCTGTCGAGAGCGATCCGCAGGATGTTGAATTTACTGTCTCGCTTTCCAAGTATGAGACCAAGGTTGAAACCCGCTCTATCGCACAGGATGTCGTCAATCATGAGGACTTCGAATTGGGTGCTGGTATACTCAGTGCTGATCCAACCGAAATAGAACGGACCATCTGGCTGCACGACGATCCTGAATTCACCACGTTAACCTTCATCAATGAAGGCACAGGTGGTGGAAACTTCACCCTTCGCGAAGAGGACAAGGGTTTCCAACCCTACAGTATTCCTGCCTTTACCGGCAAGGTTACACAGGGGTCTGGGCCTGCATCCATTGGCCGTGATCCCAATGCAGCCGAAAAAGTAGGCGGTCTCGAATTGAATGCCTTAAGCAATCGCTATGGCATTACTGCGGCGCCTCCTGCTTACGGTATTGACCTGTTTACCGATCAACTGTATCTCTGGCCAGACGCCTCTGTGCCTGGCACATCCACCCTGGTTGGCACTCCGGCAGCGACCTCGCTGTTTGCCGGTGACTTTATGGGCTCGGACTTCAGCACCCTCTATGCCGTCAGCTACGACAACAACAACTTATACGCAATCGACACTGCAACCGGTGTGGCTACCATGATCGGCACCACCACTCCTCCAACCGGCACTTTCAGTGGTTTGGCTGGCGGTCCTGGTGTGATGTACGGGATCGCTACCGAATGTAATGTCGCTTCAACCCTCGTGGAATTGGACATCACCACTGGTGAAACTACTACCATTGGTACCTTGCCCAATGCCACTTGTATGATCGACATCACCTACGTGCCCGATGACGGTATGCTTTATGGTGTTGATCTTGTCTCGAATTCACTGCACCGCATTGATCCTGCGACTGGTTTGGATACGATCGTCGGTGACCTCGGCGCGGATCCCAACTATGCTCAGGGCATGGACTACGACGAAGAAAACAACGTCCTCTACTGGGCTTCCTATACGACTGCAGCTGAACTGCGCATCATCGACATCACCACTGGTGCTTCTGTTCCCGTTGGCTCCTTTACCCAAGGTGAGGTCGACTCCTTCGCGATTGCGGCTGGTGGCACCGGCGGCGGTGTGCCTTGGCTGGATGAAGTTCCGGTCGAAGGTTATGTTCCCGCGCTTGGCGATTTCGAAGTTGAGATCGAATTCAATGTTGATGGTATCGAACAGCCCGGTGATTACTTCGCCGAGTTGAAGATTTCCACCGACACTCCCTATCCCGTTCCCAGTATTCCTGTTACCCTGCATGTGGTTCGCCCATTTGATTACGGCAACATCAAGGGTAATATCACCGCCACTGGTAAATGCGATCTTGATCCTGTTCCGTTCGCGGATGCAACGATCAATTTCTACAAAGATGGCGTGTTAGCCTACTCCACTGGCACTGACGAAACCGGTTATTACAGCTATGCCCTTAAGAACGGCACTTACGACGTTGAGGTCATCGCTGACGGCTATGTCAGCCAGATGGTATTTGGTGTTGTCGTTGGCATGAGCACGGATACGGTTGTGGACTTTCAACTCCGCCTCAATGACACCTGCCTGTCGGTTGATCCCGAATCCTTCTACCAGGAACTTCACCCGGATGAGACCGCTACCCAGACCATGACCCTGATCAACACCGGCGCTCTTGAAGCCCCGTTTGAGATTAGCGAACGTCCTGGCGATGGTCCCGTTCCTTACAACGGGGGCTGGGATGTCGAGTTGACGTTAGATGACGGCTCTGCTGAAGATGCCATCGGTATTGGCGGTTCCGCCCCATTCATGGTTGTCAACCGCTTCACGCCTGCGGAAGACCAATTCCCATTTGTACTTGAACAAGTGGATATCTCATTTGAAGCAAGTGGCGCAGTGGTTGCCGGCGATGCTCTTAGAATCGTCGTCTACCAAAATATCACGAGCGCTGAAGATCCTGCCCCTGGTTCAGAATTGCTCTACCAGCAGGATGAGGTTGTCGGCAATGCTTCTGGTTGGAATAACTACGTTTTGGATGAACCAGTCTTGCTTGAGGGTCCTGGCGATGTCATCATCGGCGCGATCTTCCTGAAAGTACCTGGCACTTCCTACTTCCCGGCTTCTATTGATCAAACTGCCTCGCAGGAACGTTCCTGGGCTGGCTGGTGGTCTGGCGAAGTTCCCGCTGAACCTACCCTTCCTCCTGATTCTGAATGGATCTTGATCGATGACGCTGGTTTCCCGGGCAACTGGATGATCCGGGGTTTGGGCTCTGCTGGCTCGACAGATATTGTCTGGCTGACTGAAGATCCAACTGCTGGCATTGTTGATCCGGATGGTGGTTCTGTTGATGTGGCCCTGACTTTTGACTCGACTGCTCTGACCTGGGGTGATTACTTTGGAAACCTCCGCATCAACAGCCCAAGTGAAGCCACTATGAACGTGCCTGTCCAACTAAGACTTCTTGCACCTGGTGATTATGGTTTTGCCCAGGGCAATGTATACACACTCGAAGTCTGCAATGTGAACCCTGCCCCAGCTGCAAACGAAGTAGTCTCATTCCTCCAGGATGGTGAGGTTGTTTACTCTGTCCTCACGAATAGTGAGGGTTTCTACAAAACCGCTATTCCCGCGGGCACTTATGACCTCGAAGTCGAAATCGGAGGCTATGAGACTCAGACCGTTGAAGGTTTGGTGGTCACTGCTGGAGAAGAAACTGTTCAGGACTTCACTCTGCGTCTGCTGGCTCCCTGTTTGCAAGCAATGCCCGATGAACTCGAGAAGTACTTGCTCCCCGACACAACCGGCACTCAGACCCTGACGCTGACTAACATTGGCGCTGCTGAAGGCACTTTCGAGCTCTTCGAGCTTCCTTCAGTTGGAACTCTAGCTGAGCAGTTGATCCTTGATCCAAGCTTCGAAGCCTACACACCCAATCCCTATTGGGATGAATATTCATCAACATACGGCACCCCACTGTGTACTGAGGCAGACTGCGGTCTTGGCGGCGGTTCTGGTCCACATACCGGTGATGTCTGGTCTTGGTTTGGTGGCGCAAGTACGGGGGATATTGGTTATGTCTCTCAGAATGTTCTGATTGATCCCGGATCCGCGGTTATGACCTTCTGGGTCGAACAGGCTGTTTGCGGCGATGCTGGTGCCAGCAACTACATGGCACTTTCAATCGACGGCACAGAAGTCTGGCGCACCGATGGTCTTGATCCCGCCTGCGGCACAGCTGCTTATCGCGAGATCGTCTTGGATGTCTCGGGCTTCGCCGATGGCGATACACACGAGATCAAGTTCGACTCCGTTACAGTTGGCAGTGGCAACTTCTTCCTCGATGATGTCGAACTCCAACTGGAAGCTGGTGGAGACGTGTTGTGGTTATTTGAAGATCCAACCGCCGGCGTAATCCCTGCTGGAGAATCCACGGATGTTACTATCACTTACGATGCCACAGGTTTGGCTTTAGGTGATTACTTTGCCACCCTGCGTGTCAAAGGCGCGCCATCTCCCATGATTGACCTGCCTGTGACATTGCATGTCGTTGGAGAAATCCCTGTCTTCTACCTCTACCTGCCCTTAATGCTTAAATAAAGGATCAGGAATTTAGCACAAGAAGCCCTGCCCCCGCAGGGCTTCTTTTTTAGTGATATGCTGCGAGATTGAGTATCTTGCGCAATCTGCCAGGGTGCCAAAAAAACCACAAACAGTAATCAGAAAACATGAATTGGGACGCTCCTTCTTTCAACGTAATTCCATTATCTGCACACCCTCTGATCTCTCCGCTAGCCATTACTTCATGATATACTAAATTGCTTAGCTTTTCATTCACATTTAAGGAGATTTTTATGTCAGGACATTCCCATTGGTCCACGATCAAACGCAAAAAGGGTGCTGCGGATGCCAAAAAAGGCGCCATTTTCACCCGCTACGCCCGCGAAATCGCCCTTGCCGCACGTAATGGCGGCGGCGATCCTTCCATGAACGTTTCTTTGGAGCTTGCCATTGAACGCGCACGAGCCAGCAACATGCCCAAAGACAGCATCGAACGCGCTATCAAACGAGGCACGGGCGAAGATAAAGACAGTGCCGAATTGCTTGAGATCACTTATGAGGGCTACCTTGGTAAAGGCGCATCCGCCATCATTGAATGTGTCACCGAAAATCGCAATCGTACGGTCGCCGATCTGCGCCACATCCTTTCCAGAGGCGGCGGCGATCTTGCAAGCAATGGTTCGGTCAGCTGGCAGTTCGACCGCAAAGCAATCTTTAACGTGAAATCCGATGGTAAGGACTTCGACAAAGCTTTTGAAGCTGCGCTTGAAGCCGGCGCAGACGATGTCACGGAAGAGGATGGTTATATCGAGATTGTCGGTGCTGCTGAAATCTTTAAAGATATTCATGACAGTCTGGTGAATGCCGGTCTGAAAATTGAAGATGCTGGTCTGCGCATGATTCCCAAACAGGAAGTTGAACTCGATCCCGATCAAACCCTTGCCGTCCTGCGAATCATTACTGCTCTCGAGGAAAGTGATGACGTTCAGAACGTTTACACCAACCTTAAGTATACGGATGAGGACCTTGAAAAGTTGGAGGAAGATTAGGCATTAATGCTGATTTTGGGAATCGATCCAGGTCTGACTCGTACGGGTATCGGTCTTATTCGTCTCGATCAGCGCAATGAACCCGAATTGGTTCACTATGAAGTCATCGATTCAACGGCTGTGAGCTCCACCTCCAGCCGTTTGATTTTCCTCTACGACCGGTTATCCGCTCTGATCGAGACCTACCAACCGACCGAATCTGCCATGGAAAAACTTTTTTTTCAGCACAACATCACAACCGCCATGTCGGTCAGTGAGGCTCGCGGTGTGGCTTGTTTTTGTCTTGCCCAGCATGGTCTTCCCATCTCTGAGTACACACCCAACGAGGTCAAACAATCCGTCTCTGGTAATGGTAGGGCGGATAAAAAGCAAGTGCAGACAATGGTCCAGTTGCTGCTCGGGCTGAGTGAGATCCCACAGCCGGATGACGCTGCCGATGCGCTTGCGGTCGCCCTCTGCCACTCCAACCACATCAATTTGCGCAGCCTGATGGAGTAACCCAATGATCACCAGCGCTGCCAATGAACACATCAAAGCCTTGCGCAAGTTGGAACAAGCCAAGGATCGCCGAGCGAGCGGTAATTTCCTCGCGGAAGGGCTAAAGGCTGTTGGGCAGGCTTTTGATTCGGGCGCTAAAATCCATGAGCTCCTGGTTTCGCCTGAACTGCTCATCAGTGAGTATGGTCGTTCTTTGACCGAGCTGGCAAGGAAACGCGATATTCCCATCCTTGAACTTAGTCCCTCGGTATTTGCCACGCTGGCTCGCAAAGAAAAACCCCAGGGGATCGCAGCACTCATCGCCCAAAATTGGTCAGATCTTCGCTCAACATCCGCTCAGCCCGGCTCATTTTGGGTGGCGCTGGAATCGATTCAAAACCCGGGTAACCTGGGCACCATCCTGCGCACGTGCGATGCGGTCGGCGTGAACGGCTTGATCCTGCTGGATGACTCCACCGATCCTTACGATCCTGCTGCTGTAAAAGCTTCCATGGGCTCGATATTTACCGTACCTCATTTTCGGGCGGATTTCAGCGATTTTGCAGCTTTTTTGGCGCGCAGCACCGACCTGGTGGTGATCGGAACTTCCGATAAAGCCGCTGCCTCTGCCTTCGAAATAGCCTACCCGCCCACTCTCCTTTTGCTTCTGGGCAGTGAGCGCCAGGGACTCTCGGACCAATACGTCGCCTTGTGTTCCCAAATGCTGCGCATACCGATGGAAGGCGCCTGCGATTCACTCAACATTTCCGTAGCTGCAGGTGTCATGCTCTACCAAATCTATCAAAACCGCCACCCCGAACGGAGGCTATCATGATCGCGTCAATATCTGGAAAAGTCATTCAGCTCACCAAGGAAACTGTCATCATTGACATTAACGGTCTTGGCATTGAGGTTTTTGTTCCCAAGCCGCTATTATCCGAGACAGAAGCCGGTGATCTACTCTACCTGTACACCTACATGCTCGTTCGGGAAGATAATATTTCGCTCTACGGGTTCGCCAGTCTTGAAGAAAAACAGTTTTTCCTGCAATTTCTGACGGTTGGCGGGATCGGTCCAAAACTTTCGCTGTCAATCCTTTCAAGCCTTTCCATCGACAATATCCGCTCCGCCATTCTGAGTGAAAAACCGGATTACTTCAGCCGTGTTCCGGGTGTCGGTAAGAAGACTGCTCAGAAAATCATCATCCAGATGCAGGGAAAACTCCCTGACAGCGAGGGCTTCGCTATTCGCAGCATCACCGATGTGGATGATGCCGTGGTCGATGCCCTCATTTCGCTTGGATACAGTGTTGTTGAAGCTCAGACTGCTCTGCAGACCATCCCTAAAGACACTCCTGACGACGTGGAAACGAAACTTCGCGTGGCATTACAGTATTTTGACCATTTTTAGGCTTGTTTTTATCACCTTTAGAGATGGTAAAATCAAAGATTGAAAATCAATAAACAATTGGAAAAAACATGGCACTTTCTCGGGAATTAGGCATAGACCTCGGCACCTTCAATACGCAGATCGCGGAAGGCAATCAGATCCTTCAGCAGGAACCGACTGTTGTGGCGATTGTTGTCAACGAAATGAAACTGGTCGAATTAGGCACCACTGCTCTTGGCATGATGGGGCGTGTCCCTGAATCGATCGAAGTCATTCGCCCGCTTCGCCACGGCGTTATCGCGGAATATGAACTGACCGAGATCTTTCTGCGTGAATTGATCAAAAAAGTCACTGGCCCGACACTCTTCTTCAAGCCCCGCCTGCTTATCTCTGCCCCCTACGGGGTCACCAGCGTTGAGAAACGCGCGGTGGTGGAAGCCGGTCTGGGCGCTGGTGGTCGTGAAGTCAACATCATCCCTCAACCTTTGGCAGCCGCTCTTGGAGTGGACCTTCCCATCAACACCCCCACCGGTAACATGATCATTTGCCTTGGTGCCGGTACCACCCAGGCAGCAGTGATCTCCATGACCGGCATCGTCAGCGCGGAAACCAACCAAACCGCTGGGTTAAAACTGGATGAAGCGATCATCAACTATGTTCGCAAAAAATACGGATTGATCATTGGGCAGCCTACTGCGGAACAACTCAAGCTCAATATTGGTGCAGCCAGCCCCAGCCAGGAAGAGAAGACGATGGAAATCCAGGGACAGGACCAGGTCTCTGGTCTGCCCAAGCCTGCCAGCCTCACCACCAATGAGATCGTCGAAGCGCTGCAACCTCCCTTGGAAGAAATTGTCGCCACTATTCGCCGCGTTCTTGAGAAAACACCGCCTGAATTGATCTCTGACATTATTGATCGTGGTGTGGCGCTGTGTGGCGGCACCTCCCTTTTAAAGGGTCTGGATAAATACCTGACTGTCGCCTTGGGCATTCCCGCTTACGTAGTCGAAAACCCTGTCACCTGCACCGTCGAAGGAGCCGCCAAAGGCTTTTCAATCCTCGAAGTTATTCTTCGCAATCAGGGTCGTTAAACTCACCCGCTATAAGTAAAAAGTGATTGTCTGTAGGCTCAAAACTGGGTCTATGTTGGCAAGCCTGACACCTTCCGGCACCTTTAATGTAACAGGTGCATAGTTTAAAATTGCCTTCACCCCGCATCCGATCAACTGATCTGCCATTTCCTGGGCATTTGCTGCTGGCACAGTCAGGATGGCAATTGGAACACGCCGCGGGCAGATGTGATTTTGTATCTCGTTGACATCTGTCACTTTAATGCCGGCAAACGTCTTTCCGATGATCTTGGGATCATTATCAAACGCCATTACAATCTCAAATCCATTACGGGAAAATCCCTGGTAACTCAGTAGAGCCTGGCCGAGGTGTCCAACCCCTACCAGAACAATTTCCCAGATTTGATTCAAGTTCAGGATGCTGCGCAGTGACTCGAGCAGGTTGATCACGTTATAGCCCGTACCCTGCTTCCCAAAACCTCCAAAAAAGGATAGATCTTTGCGGATTTGAGCAGAGCTGAAACCCAGGTGCTCAGCCATCTCCTGTGATGACACTATTTCTCTGCCTTCCCGCACCAGTTGGTTGAGTTTCTGGATATAGACAGGCAGTCTTGCTACTACAACTTCTGGAATTGATGATTTTTCCATCGGACCTTTCCCAAAAATTTACTATAATAGAAAATCAGATGATGTTTTTGATGTTATCATCATAAACAAAGCATATTATATAAGGTTTTGTTCAACGCATAGTGTTATGGTCAACACGTATGCTCAATGCAAAACGGATATCTAAGGAGTTCCTATGAAAGCTGGCAGCGTTATTTCATACATTCTAGCAGCAATCTTCATCATTTTTGGATTTTTGCTGCTTCTTGGAGCGGGTAGTGAAGATGCCCCTTCATGGATCGTCTATGGGATCATCTTGCTCATATTGGGATTTGTTCTGATTTTTGCGGGCGTTCGCCTGGCAGATGCCTCCAAACAGACTGTTCAGAACGTAACCCTCAATGTTGATCTGCCAGGCAATATACAGATGGACACCATCAAGTGCCAGGCATGCGGAGCTCCACTGGACCCCGAAGACATAAAACTAGTCAACGGCGCTGTCACCGTACAGTGCCACAGCTGCGGCACAACCTATCAAATTACTGAAGAACCAAAGTGGTAAGCTTATGAACAAACTAAAGCGTGTCTTCTTACTTCTTACTCTCCTCTTACTGCTGATTCCGATTGGATCAGCCCAGGCTCAGGATTATCGCTTTTCCCTCACCGCTTACGAAGTTGAAGCTTACCTTGAAGCGGATGGCACATTGACCCTGTATTACTACATGGCGTTTCAAAATGATCCTTCCGGGCATCCGATTGACTTTGTCGATCTTGGCTTACCTACCACTCAGTACAAACTTTCCGACATCAAGGCTGAAATCAACGGAATTGAAATGCCTGAAGTTAATGATTCAGCTTATGTCCAGGGGGCTGAGCTCGCCCTTGGTGAGTATGCCATTCAGCCCGGTCAATCTGGCATCGTCACAGCCTGGGTATATGGAATCAAAGGCGTTTTGAGCCCATATGATGGCGCTGATCGCACCGATTATGCCAATTTTCTTTTTGTTCCCAATTACTTTGGCTCTCAGTACGATCGCTCGCAAAATACCGAATACCGCATGACCATCATCCTACCCCCTGGCGTTGGCGCGGAACAGGGTGTCTGGTATGAGCCCTCAGGTTGGCCAGGGGCAAGTGAGCCTGAAGCCACCTTGACTACAGACAATCGTGTCAATTATTCCTGGTATACAACCAACGCCAATGTCCACAGTGAGTATTTATTTGGTGCGGCTTTCCCTGCCTCCGCAATTCCTGCAGGTGTTCTGGTAACTGAAAATACTTTCCCCGACAACGGAGGTTCCACTGTTGCTCCTACACCAAGTTTCTTTTCCAGGCTCTGGAGTGTCATCAGTTGTGCTTTCTTCCCGATTGTCTTTATCGGTTTATCAATTCTTGCAATTATCCAAAGCAAAAATAAAACCGATAAACGCAAGATGCAGTATCTGCCTCCAAAAATCTCAATCGAAGGCAAAGGCATCAAGCGTGGTCTCACCGCAGTTGAAGCTGGTATACTGCTGGAGGAACCACTCGACAAGATACTGACCATGATTCTCTTTGGGCTGATAAAAAAGGAAGTGATCACTGTGACCTCTCGTGAGCCCCTGAAGATCGAAATTGTGGATTCCCTGCCGGAAGGTCTCTACCCTTACGAGCAAGCGTTTCTGGAAGCTTTCAAAACTGAAGACACATCCAAACGCCGCACAAAGATTAAATCGCTGATGATCGACCTGGTCAAATCGGTTTCAGACAAAATGAAAGGCTTCAGCCTTCAGGAAACCAAGGACTACTACCGGGACATTATTCGGCGAGCCTGGCAAGCCGTTGAGACTGCCCAGACTCCTGAGATCAAGAGCGCTCAATACGAACACACCCTCGAGTGGACCATGCTTGACAAAGAATTTAATGACCGCACCGAGCGCACCTTTACCGGCATCCCCGTATTTGTACCGCGCTGGTGGCCGCGCTACGACCCAAGCTATCGTCCTGTGATGAGCAGCAGTGGCGGCGGTGGTTTGGCAGCCCCAACCACAGTCGGTGCCGGATCTGGCGGCAGCCGTCCTTCTATCAACTTGCCCAATCTGCCAGGCTCTGAATTCGCAGCTTCGATGGTACATGGCGCATCCGCTATGGCTGCGGGTGTGATCGGCAATATAACTGACTTCACCTCTTCCGTGACCAACCGCACCAACCCGGTCCCAGTCACAACAACCCACAGCGGGAGCGGTGGCTTCCGGGGGAGTGGCGGAGGTTCTTCCTGCGCTTGTGCCTGTGCCTGCGCTGGCTGCGCCTGTGCCTGTGCTGGCGGTGGCAGGTAATCGTTTTTATGCCCGGATCAACTTGTGATGCTGCAGATTAGTGAAGGAATGTACCAGTACGATATTGCAGATGCCGACTCCAAGTCGCGCGTCCATTTACGGGTCGATCCCGACCTGAGCGGTCTGCTGGTGGTCAATGCTTCACACGTGATGCATCTCAACCCTACCGCACTGTTTATGGCATTTCTCGCCCTTGAAAAGCTGGATGAGAAAGCAGCCTTAAAAGCACTGCGAGCCCGCTTCAATGCTCCTTCCAGGCAGCTTAAGCAGGATTACCTCATTACAAAAGCACGCGTGGAAGCACTTATCAATGAAAATTCAGGCTTATGCCCGGTGTGCGACCTCGGACTTGATATGGATATGCCTTTCAGCCAGGAATTAAGCGCGCCCTATCGTATGGACCTTGCAATCACCTATCGCTGCAACAACGATTGTGCCCACTGCTACAATGCCCGCGCCCGCAATTACCCGGAACTGCCGACCGAGAGCTGGAAGTCCATCCTGGATAAAATCTGGAGCCTGAAAATCCCCCACGTTGTCTTTACCGGCGGAGAACCCACCCTACGCCCGGATCTGCCGGAATTGGTTGCTTATGCCCAACAAACCGGTCTCGTGGCGGGTCTCAATACCAACGGGCGAAAACTTTCCAATCCCGCCTATGTGGCCGGACTCGTGGAAGCCGGGCTTGACCATGTCCAGATCACCCTCGAATCAAACCGCGCTGACGTGCACGATGAGATGGTACGCGCCAGGGGAGCCTGGGAAGAAACTGTGCAGGGCATTAAAAACGCAGTCAACAGCAAGCTTTACATGATGACCAATACCACGCTTCTGGTAAATAACGAAGCATATCTGCTTGAACTCCTGGAATTCCTGCGGGATCTCGGCGTTCCTACCGTCGG
Source organism: Anaerolineaceae bacterium (assembly GCA_040767065.1). Lineage (GTDB taxonomy): Bacteria > Chloroflexota > Anaerolineae > Anaerolineales > Anaerolineaceae > Mesolinea. The sequence goes on from JAXGPH010000004.1 coordinate 43,433, forward strand.
CTTGAACGCTTTGATCTATTCGGGTAAAGGCAGCACAGTCAATACCGGGCTTAAAGAAGAGGAACTGCCAAAGCTGCTTGAAATTGCGACCGACTTCACCCAAAAGAGCGGTCAGCGCCTGATCTGGTATACCCCCACCCAGTACTGCCACTTTAACCCTCTTCAGCTCGATCTTGGAATCAAGGGCTGTACAGCTGCTTATTACAATATGTGCATCGAACCAGATGGTCAGGTCATTCCCTGCCAGTCTTATTACGAAGCCCTGGGAGATTTTTTGTCTTCTCCATGGTCTGCGATCTGGGAACATCCGCTCGCGCTTTCTTTGCGTCTGCGCAAGGACGTCCCGCAAGTATGCAAGACCTGTGACTTTTTCAAGGAATGCGGGGGCGGCTGCCCTCTGGCTCGTGATCATCAAAACCCGCAGCCGATCTATCGCGATATTGTGTTGAGAAGGAGTTAAACGTGGCTGCAAAACAAACTAAACTACGCAAAAAGAAAACGGATATTGAATCCTTGACCCCTGGTTTGTACTCTTACCATACCGCTCCAGACTCGCCGGATCAGTTCCGCCTCCACCTGCGCGTGGAGCCGGACGGTGAAGGGATCCTGGTAATTAATGCCTCTGTTGTGCTGCACCTTAACCGCTCTGCCACTGAATTTGCCTATTATCTAATTCAGGGCAAAGACAACGTCCAGATCGTGGATGTCTTATCCGAACGATACGATGTTAGCCGTGAGGTTTTGATGCGTGATGTCCAGCTATTTATCGATCAGATCCTTTTCCTCAGCCGCAAAAAAGATCTTTCACCTTCTGCCAGCATTGGGTTTGAGTCGCATGTGTTTGAGAAAAACCTGAGTGCACCCTTGCGCATCGATTGCTGCCTCACCTACCGTAGCTTCAATGAAAAAGATGACGCTTCTCTTACTGCTGCCGAACTGACGACGGAAGACTGGAAAACGCTCCTTGGCCGGGTTTACAACGCGGGCATTCCCCACGTAATCTTTTTTGGTGGAGAACCCACTCTTCGGGCTGATCTCACTGAACTCATGGCTTTCACAGAGCAGCTCGGACTCGTCAGCGGGTTGGTCTCGTCTGATCCCAAGCTCAAGGATCCTGCACACCTGCTGCCTCTCATTGAAGCCGGCCTGGACCACCTTACTTTCTACCTTGACCCCTCAAGCCCGAAAGATTTGCAGGGTCTATCAAATATCCTTGACCAGGATCTTTTCACGTGCCTTCGAATGCCTGTCCATTCCGACCGTGATTACCGTGATCTCATTCATCAACTACTGGACCTGGGTGTCAATGCCTTTAACTTTCTCCCAGAGGATGAGTATTCCCATGCCCATGCCGTACAGTTACAGCACGAGCTTGCTGAAAGTGGTGTCGCTTTTGTCGATGACATACCCCTCACCTATCATCCCCACGCACCAGAACCCCTCTTTAGCATCTGGGACCCGGATTCACAACCCGCCCAGCATTTTGTTATCCAACCGGATGGCAGCCTGGCAATTCACGCCGGCAATCAAAACAATTACGGCAACTTGCTTCGAGAAGATTGGTTCACTCTTTGGTCACGGGTAATGGCTGGGGGTGCGGCTTGAAAATCTCCGATTGGCATGATCGTTTTAAACTTCAGTCATCCTGGACCCGCGACCTACGCAACTTCATTTTTAGTAAAATCAACGCCCAGCCTGGACAGTCCCTGTTGGATGTTGGGGTTGGCACGGGCGCTTTGCTGGACGAATACATTAGTCGCGGTTTGCAGGTTACAGGTCTGGACCTTGACCTCGAAAATTGCCAGTTTGCTCATCTTCACCCTTCCAAACCCATCATTTTCAATGCTGACGCACACCATATGCCTTTCAAGGAACATCAATTTGACCTGACAGTAACACATTATGTGCTACTCTGGGTCCGCGATCCATCCCGGGTGGTTTCTGAAATGGCGCGGGTTACCAAACCTGGGGGCTACGTAATCGCTTTTGCCGAACCCGACTACTATTCACGCATCGATTATCCGGAAGTCTTTCAGGAAATCGGAACTATCCAGAATCGCTCGCTTGCCTTTCAGGGCATCGATCTCAGCATGGGGCGAAAACTGGGACACATTTTCCGCACGATCGGCTTGAAGGATGTCCGCCTTGGCTTGCTAGCTGGGCAGTGGCGCTATCCGGAAAAAGACGTCTTTGACCATGAATGGGATATTATCGCTTTTGATCTCGGCGGTATGGTTCCGGTGGATGAAATTCTGACTCTGAAGGACCGCGCATTGAAATCCTGGCTCAATGGGGAAGCCACTGTTTTTATCCCAACCTTTTACGCTTGCGGAATGGTTTAGAGCCCGCCCAAATTCAGCCACCCCTCGCAAACGATGCGTATAAAACAGTCAAGATTAGTTTTGCTCGTCATCGCATCTGTTTTGCTTTTTTCCATTCCTACCGTCTATGGCACCAGCCTCAAGTCCATCTGTACAAGTTAGCCGTACGGTGGGGGCTTGCTCCCACCGCTCAGATCCAACAAACAACCAAACAACTGGCCTTATTTATTAGAGGTAATCCCTTTGTAAGGGCGACAGTTTACCCCCACCGCTATTGCTCGGATATTTGGTTATGCAGCGGATGGACTAATACCCTGCTTCGCGGATACGCAAGCCCATCCATACAAGCTAGCCGTACGGTGGGGGCTTGCGCCCACCGCTACCGCTTTGATCATCAAAAAATGCGAATGGGCTGATATCCTGCTTAACGAACACGCGAGTCCATCTGCGGACCTAACTTTCTGTTGACCACCTGGAATCAAAAAGACCCAGGGACTCCTCCCAAGGTCTTCTCTGTCGGGGCGAAAGGATTTGAACCTTCGACCTCTTGCACCCCATGCAAGCACGCTAGCCGGACTGCGCCACGCCCCGAGAACATCGATTATACATGCTCCTCCGCCTTTTCGCAAGGGTTCGAATTTTCAACTCTAAAATTCCTATAAAACGCCCTCTCGTTTGGATGAACTAAAATTGCCTGACAACCCATTCTTATGGCACAAAATACCGCTGCAGCTCATCTTTTATAAGATCCAGCGTTGCAAAAGACCTCTCCCCCACAAACCTACCTCCCAATGCGCCCGGATTGATCACACGGGTAGCTCCAACCATCTCATCCCGAAAGCGGTGTGTGTGCCCATGGATGACGTAATCATAGCCGCTGCTCGTGATCCGTTTTTCCAACTCTGATCTTTGATCGCCGTGGATCATGAAGATGCGCTTGTCAGCCAGGTTCAAATCAAGCATTTCCTCGCATTTAAACCTATCTGATAACCTTCCAGCTTTTGTAGAAATGTAAAATGGATTATCGCCATTCCCAAAAGATAAAAACAAAGAAAAATCTTTTAATTCTTCCAAAAGCTCAGCCGAGATCAAATCCCCCGCATGCAAAATGACTTTGATGCTCAGTGCTCTGAAAATATCGAGGGCATAACGCACACCGGGTCGATTGTTGTGAGTATCGGTCATTAATCCAATCAGCATGTGTTCTCCGTTTCTGAGGATTTATTATAATCCGCCAGTAAACGCTCCCTGTGGTAAACTTAATCTGGCATAGAATGTGCAATCTTTAAGTCTGACTGGAGAACCCGACATGACTTCATCACTTCAACAAGGTATTGACGCAGCAAAATCGGGCATGATGGAACAAGCCCTGGTGCATCTCAAGGATGCGATTGTTGAGGAACCCGAAAACGCTAATGTTTGGGTTTGGCTCGCTGCTATTATTGAAGACGAAGAAAAGCAGACTATTTTCCTCAAAAAAGCCCTTGAGATTGATCCTGCCAACCGCCCGGCTCAGCGGGGTCTGGCTTTCATTGAACGCAAAAAATACATTCCACCCAAACCAGGTGAGAAGCTTTCGGACTACACCAAGCCGATCGGCGTTTTTAAGACCCCCTCACAGGCTGCGGCAAACGTCGCTGCTTCTGCCCAGGCAGATCGCCCCGTGCCTCAACCACAGCCTGTAGCCGCCAGCCCCCAGCCGGCTTCCGCAGCGCAGCCAGTTACTGCACCTGCCACACACCGCCCCTGGCTGGACATTTTGCTTTACGGCTTGACTTTGACCGTTTTCATCATCATCGGGATCTTGATAGGCACCACACTCTTAAACGTTGAGATACCTTTCCTGTCCCAACCAACGCCGGTTCTTGTGACACAACCTCCGTCTGAAGGCGTTTTTGCCCTTAATGGGGGTCAATACGCCGAGATGGAGCTCTTTTACACCCTCCCGGAAACAGAAGAAGGCATCCCACAGTTAGCCAATAAAAAACCTTCCATCGTGATTAATGATCTCTTCATCACTCTCGATAAGCTGCAGTTGATAAACGAGAAGGGCGAATCCATCCCTTACTCAGCTACTCCAGCGGAAAACAATATGAGTGTATTGGAGCCTGCGCAAGAACTAATGCCAGGACGCTACTGCCTTGTTCTAAAATTTAACCCCGAAAAGACCGAAGCTCTTTATTGGTGTCTGAAAGTAATCGACTGATTTCCAGCCAGATGCCAGTCCGATATTAACTCTCCACAGGCGACCTTTATGCATGCATTGAACACGATTCTTCAAAAAAAACTTCTTGCAGAGAAGATCAATCAATATATCGTTTATGCCCCCTACATTGCCCGTAAAGCCAAAGCCGGTCAATTCGTTATATTGCGCCTTGCTGATGGCGGCGAACGTGTGCCTATGACGATTGTTGATCACGATTCTAGCGAAGGCACTATCACCCTGATCGTCCAGACGGTCGGCAAAACTACCATGATGCTCGAGGCTCTCCAGCCAGGAGAGATCATCCATGATGTCCTGGGTCCCCTTGGCAATCCTTCCAAGATCAAGAATTTCGGCAAGGTGGCTGTGATTGGCGGTGGTGTCGGCGCAGCTGTTGCTTATCCGGTCGCCAAAGCACTCAAATTGGCTGGCAACCATGTTACATCGATTGTTGGTGCCCGTAGTAAGGATCTCATTATCCTCACATCCGAACTTGAACAGGTTAGTGACCGTCTCCTGTTCACAACCGATGACGGTTCCTACGGGCTGCATGGCTTTGTCACCGACCAGCTGCGCATGCTCCTTGAGGCTGGAGAACGTTTCGAGTACATTCTTGCGATTGGACCGCTTTTCATGATGCGTGCGGTCGCAGACCTAACTCGCCCATATGGGATTCCAACCACCGTCAGTCTCAACACGATCATGGTCGATGGCACTGGCATGTGCGGCGGCTGCCGTGTGCAGGTGGGTGACGAGATCAAATTTACCTGTGTCGACGGACCGGAATTCGATGGACACCTGGTGGATTTCGACATGGTCATTCACCGCAATCGCACCTATGATGACCCTAAAGACTGTCGCCTCAACACCAAGGTTGCTGATATTGAAATTGAGTTGCTTGAAGAGCAGGCACCTAAGTCGGGCAAAGAACGCCAGGTCATGCCTGAGTTGCCAGTGCAGGTACGTATCCAAAACTTTCAGGAGGTTGCGCTTGGTTTCACCCCCGAACAAGCCCTCATCGAAGCTGAGAGATGCCTCCAGTGCCGTGAGCCCCTCTGCGTGGACGCGTGCCCGGTTTCTGTCAAAATTCCTCAATTCATCCAGCTTATCAAAGCTGGTGATCCGGCTGGTGCCGGTCGATTGATCAAGACTGATAATGCCCTGCCGCGCGTCTGTGGTCGCGTTTGCCCGCAAGAGGAACAATGCGAGGGTGCGTGCATCCTTAACCGTAAAGGCAAACCAATCGCCATCGGCGCGCTCGAACGCTACGTCTCGGATGCACTTGCTGCTACTGAGCCTCAAAATCAGCCATCTCCAAAGGGGACCGTTTTCAAGGCTGCCATGATCGGTTCCGGACCAGCCAGCCTGAGCTGTGCTGGTGATCTTGCTCGGGCTGGTGTGCAGGTGACGGTTTTTGAAGCCTTCCACGATTTTGGCGGTGTTTTGCGTTATGGCATTCCAGAATTCCGTCTTCCCAAGTCTATCGTCGCTCAGGAAGTCGATTCCCTTTCACAAGCGGGCGTCAAGTTCGTTCCAAACACCCTGATCGGCGCTACTTTCACCATTGACGAGCTGTTACACGATCAGAAATTTGACGCAGTCTTTATTGGAACGGGTGCGGGTTTACCCAACTTCCTGGGTATTGAGGGAGAATCGCTGGTTGGCGTCTATTCTGCCAATGAATTTCTGACGCGTGTCAACCTAATGAAGGCTTACGAATATCCATACGTTGATACGCCCATCCTCAACATGCTCAATAAAACTGTAGGCGTTTTCGGCGGCGGCAACACTGCCCTCGACTCAGCCCGCGTCGCCTTGCGTCTCGGAGCAGCTAAAGTTTACATTATCTATCGCCGCACACAAGCCGAGATGCCCGGCCGCAAGGAAGAAATTGAGCATGCCATTGCTGAAGGCGTCGATTTTGCCTACCTGAGCGCCCCCTTGGAGTTTCATGGAAATAAGGAGGGCAAGCTCTCCGGTGTTCGCCTTCAAAAGATGGAGCTCGGTGAGCCCGACGCGTCAGGTCGGCGCCGCCCTGTTCCTCTTGAGGGATCGGAATACGAGCTGGATCTCGAAATTGCCATTGTAGCCATCGGAAATGGATCCAACCCCATCATCCACCGTACAACCCCCGGGTTGAACGTGGACAAGTGGGGGCACATCCTGGTTGACCCTGAAACCTTACAGACCTCCATCCAGGGCGTCTACGCGGGGGGAGATATCGTCACAGGCGGCGCGACGGTCATCAAGGCGATGGGCGCCGGACGTAAAGCCGCAGCCAGCATTTCGCGGCAACTTGGCTTGGTACCTCAACCATGACCAAAATCGTGTGCCTGGGAGCAGGCAGTTCTTCCTTTGGGCAAAGCACTCTCATCACCCTCCTGCGTAGTAAAGTGCTCGAAAATGCAGAGCTTGCCCTCGTGGATACCAACCGCGAATCGCTTGCCATCATCACCGATTTCGCAAATTGGCTCAATTCCGCTTGGAACTGCCAAAAAACGATTACCAGTCATATATCCCACAAAACTGCCCTGGAAGGGGCGGATTTTGTCATCTCCGCAGTCGAGGTGCAGCCCCGTGAGCAGCTCTGGCGGGAAGATTTCGAACGCACGCTGCCGCTTGGGATCCGTCAACCTTATGCTGAAAACGGCGGACCTGGCGGCTTCGCGCATGCAGCACGCAACGTCGACACCATCCTGGGTATCGCTCACGACATGGAAGAAAGGTGCCCCGATGCCTGGTTCATCAATTTCACCAACCCCATGCATCGCGTCTGCTACCTGATCCACAAGTATTCAGATATCAAAGTGGTGGGGCTCTGCCATCAGCTGGCTGCAGGTTACGCGATGGTCGCCAAAGCCCTCGCCTCTCAGTATCAGCTTTCAGGAGCCAACGATTTTCTTAGTACCCATGCAGACCCTTCCAACGACAAGCCCATGGCGCACATGGCTGCCCAAGGGTTTGAGCATTTTGCCATCAAAGCTGCCGGGCTTAATCACTTCACCTGGATGCTCGAACTAACCGACCGTAAAACCAACGAAGACCTCTATCCGCGTTTCCGCCAGGCCTGGCAGGAATTGCCACAAAGCTTCGAGCCGCTTAGCCACCGCATTTTCGACGCTTTTGGTCTTTTCCCGATCCCAGGTGATGAACATCTATGTGAGTACCTCACCTGGATGTCTGATCCCGTTGAAAAGCCGTGGCAAAAATTTGATATCTCACTCTACGACTGGGCATACTTTGCCAGGCACCGCGATGTGATGTGGCGGCAACTTAAGAAGGACATTCTCGCGGGTGCTCCTTCAGCCGAATACGCCAACACCCATTCGGAGGGCGCGATTGAAATCATCGAGGCGATTCTCACGGATGCCAACCTCGCCTGGGAGGCGGTCAATATTCCCAACGCTGGTCTGATCGAAGGTTTGCCTGATGATGCCATCGTTGAAGTGCCTGCGGTTATCAACCACAGTGGAATTCACGGCCAACCTATCGGCTCTCTTCCAAAAGGAATCACAGCTTTGCTGCAGAGGGAAGTTGTTACCAGTCAGTTGTGCATCGATTCTGTCGTTAAAGGAGATCGCAACCTGGCTCTCCAGAGCCTCTTACTTGACCCAACCATCACTGATCTTGACCAGGCAGAACGTGTTCTCACACAAATTCTGACTAGTCAGAGTAATTTTCTCCCCCAATTTTTCAGCTAAAGGAAAAACCATGAAAGATCCCAAAATTATTGATATTGGCAATGCACCCCGCAACACAGATGACCTGCGTTCAACCTTTACTCGTGGTCTGACCGAACCGCTTTCATCCAAAGGCTGGCCGCGCTGGCTTGTCTTTAGCCTGGCACTTATCGGTTTGGTATACGTGCTTAATCCCACCCTCGGTATCTTCGAGCTAATCCCGGACAACCTCCCGATTATCGGCAATTTGGATGAAGGGCTTGCCTACCTCCTGATCCTGCTTGGTTTGGTTGAGCTGCTTGAGGGCGGCAAGAAAAACAAACTCAATTAGGAGATTTTTTAAAAAGCTTGGGTCACAAATAAAATTGCTGACTCCCTCACATAAAAACATCCAAAAACATTGACACGCAAAAGAATCAGGTGTAATATATTTTACATACATGGACGTTTGCAGTAGGAAAAGTCAATACTTTCTCGATAGTAAACCCCAAAGACAAAAATTTTAAAGAGTTATTTCAGAGAGGAATATCAAGTCATGTCAGAAAGAGAAGTCGGAACCGTTAAATGGTTCAATGGCGAAAAAGGTTATGGGTTTATTGCCCGCAAGAGTGGTGAGAAGGATGTCTTCGTTCACTATAGCGCCATCATCGGCGACGGTTTCAAAAGTCTGAAGGAAGATCAGGCTGTTGAGTTTAGTGTTGTAGACGGAGCTAAAGGCCCCCAAGCTCAGGACGTTCGCGTTCTCGAGTAAGTCATATCGGAATAATTTAGAATCAGGCTGAGCACGCTCAGTCTGATTCTTTTTTTATCACCCAAACAACTTGTAGCCAGGTTGTTCCAAAACTCATTCGCGCTTCAATTCGCGCCGAGTATCCTTTCGGTTTACACCTACATTCTTTCCTCTGCTGAGCTGCCCCTCTTCATAATCCGACCAGTTCCCCAGGTACAGCCGCGGCTTTTCATCGTGCCCAAGCGGCAGGATGTGGGTCGCAATCCTGTCCAAAAACCACCTGTCGTGGCTCACCACCACAGCACAACCAGCGAATTCCTCCAATGCCTGCTCCAGCGATCGCAGCGTGTTCACGTCCAGGTCGTTGGTCGGTTCATCCAGCAGGAGTACATTTGCTCCTATCGTCAACGTTTTCGCCAGAAAAACGCGATTCCTTTCACCGCCAGATAGCGTATCGACTGTTTTTTGCTGATCCGAACCCGTGAAGTTGAATGAAGCGCAGTATGCCCTGCCGTTAACGGTCATATCCCCGAATTGCAGGTTGTCCGCCCCGCCTGTAATTGCCTCAAAAACCGTTGCCTTTGGGTCCAGCGTGCGTGACTGGTCGGCATAGCCCAACTTCACAGTTTCGCCCAGCCTGATACTTCCTTTATCCGGTTCCACAAGTCCCGCAATCATCTTGATCAACGTTGATTTACCGGCGCCATTAGGACCAATGACCCCAACGATTGAACCCGGAGGAATGGAAAGTTCAAGGTTTTCAATCAATTTTCGCTCACCAAATCCTTTTGAAACCCCGTTGAGCTCGATCACAATATCTCCCAAACGCGGACCAGAGGGAATGTAGATCTCCAGGTCTTTGCGAATTTTTTCGTGTTCCTGAGAAAGCAGCTTTTCATAGGCCGTCACGCGTGCCTGCCCCTTGGATTGGCGGGCTTTCGGCGACATGTGGATCCAGTCCAACTCATGCTGCAAGGTACGCTGGCGTTTGCTCTCTGTCTTTTCTTCTACGCGCAATCGCTCTTGCTTCTGTTCCAGCCACGAAGAGTAGTTCCCCTTCCAGGGGATGCCGTAGCCGCGGTCCAGCTCCAGGATCCAGCCTGCAACATTATCCAAAAAATATCGATCATGCGTGACAGCTATTACCGTCCCCTGGTAATTTTGCAGGTGATGCTCCAGCCATGCCACCGATTCTGCGTCCAGGTGGTTAGTCGGTTCGTCCAAAAGCAGGATGTCCGGTTCGGTCAGGAGCAGGCGCGTAAGTGCTACTCGCCGCCGTTCCCCTCCCGAAAGCACCGCGATTGGCGTCTCAGGCGGAGGACAATTTAGCGCACCCATTGCCAGCTTCAGGTTGCTGTCCAGATTCCAGGCATCCACCCTGTCAAGCTCCTCCTGCAAGCGGGCTTGCTTCTCGATCAGCTTGTCAAAATCCGCCTCAGGATCCGAAAAGCCTTCGTTGACCTGGTCATATTCGGCCAGCAAGTCCACGATCGGCTGCACGCCTTCCTGGATCACCTCAATCACAGTTTTGGAATCGTCCAGCTGCGGTTCCTGCTCAAGCAGCCCGACGGAGTAGCCCTTCGACATGGCGATCTCACCCACGTAATCCTGGTCGATCCCAGCCATGATACGGAGCAAAGTTGATTTGCCGGATCCGTTCAACCCCAGAACGCCGATTTTCGCGCCATAATAAAACCCCAGCGAGATATCCCGCAGTACCTGCTTGTTGGGTGGGTAGATCTTCCCCACCCGCATCATTGAATAGATTACCTGAGTATCTGACGGCATTGCTTCACCTCGCTTTATGTTGGCAGTATTGTAACAAAGAACCCCCTGTTAAAAGGAAAACCTCCCTGAGGAGGTTAGTCGGGGCGAGCAGATTTGAACTGCCGACCTCACGGTCCCGAACCGTGCGCTCTATCCGGGCTGAGCCACGCCCCGCGGATGCCTATTATAGCATGCTTTTGTTTTATGTCAGGGGTCATTTACCTTAGTCATTTACCTTAAGGTCATTTACCCCAGATTATCTATCTCAATGAAACTCAAGAAATCCGAATTTCGAACAATCAGGTTTCCAGCTGGATGTTGAAAAAGGCAGACCCGTTTATGTGGGGGCATGGCATGCCATGGCCGCCCAGGTTACCCTCGCCATAAATGATCACATTGGTATGAATCGATGTTACGGATGGGCCTTGGTCCATCCGCTTTGCTGAATTATCGGACCCCTTGCGGTGGGAGCAAGCGCCCCCACCGTACGGATGGGCCTTGGTCCATCCGCTTTGCTGGATTATCAGGCTGGTCGCGGTGGGAGTAAACCCCCCACCGTACGGATGGGCCTTGGTCCATCCGCTTTGCTGGATTACCAGACTGGTTGCGGTGGGAGTAAACCCCCCACCGTACGGATGGGCTCGCGTGCCCGCGAAGCAAGGTATTAGTCCATCCGCAATAAACGGATACCCGCTAAAGCTTCTGTAAAGCTTCTATATAACGCTTCTATATAACGAAACGGAAATTCGGTTTGCTGGTAAAATCTCAAGGTATGGACTTCCGGAAATTACTCTTTGTGCTCCTCATCTTCTCGCTCGTCACCAGTTGCACCGGACGAGCGGCTGAGACAGCTCTGCCTGAGCCCACTCCAATCCCAGAACCAAGCCCCACCCTGGAACCCAGCCCCAGTCCAACCCTTGCTCCAGTTCAATGGCAATTGCCACCTCTGCCCGAAAATCGAACGCATTATAAATTAGACTTGATCTTGAACTACTACACGCATTATGGTGCAGTGACAGAAGTGATCACTTACACCAACCGCAGCAGCCAAAACCTTGAAGAGATCCATTTTGTAGTGCCTCCGCGCAACTTTGAAAACAGTTACGAGCAATCTGACCTGCGCGGCGACCGTGTGGCTGGCTTCAGAGAGGATGGGATCCACACCCTTGTCAGCCTATCCTCACCTCTGCTGCCCGGCGAGACGACCACCTTCACCTTCAGCTTCAGGCTCTACTTCCCGCTGCACCAGGGCATTTATGGCTACACCAACCGACAAACCAATATCTCGGATTGGTATCCTTTCATCCCGCCCTATGATGAAGAACAAGGCTGGCTGGCATACGATCGGGTGGTGGACCAAGACAACATTATTGTTGGCGAATCGATCGTCAACGAATTCAGCAATTTTGATGTAACGCTAACGCTGACAGACCGGGCAGAACTGATCGAAGTTGCCGCCAGTTCGCCCGCCAGTGGTTCGAACGGCAAGTATGCTTATCACCTGGAAGGCGCACGTGGTTTTTCGTTCTCGGTAAGCGACAGTTATTTTGAATACGAGGTCGTCCAGGATGGGGTTCGGATTCGCTCTTACGTCTTCATGAACAACATCGAAACCGGCAAAGCTGTCACGCAAATCGGCGCAAACGCGATAAAGCTTTACAGCAAACTTCTCTACCCCTACCCACATGAAATGGTCTCGATCGTGGTCGGAGATTTCCCGCACAACATGGAAATGGACGGCATGGTCATGATCAGCTATGGGATTTTTGACTTCTACAATGGATCGCCGCGGACTGACCTCGTGTTAATGACCTCCCACGAACTGATGCATATGTGGTTCTACGGCACTATCGGCAACAATCACGCTTTGGAGCCCTGGCTGGATGAAGCCTTCGCAACGTATGCGGAGTTGCTCTACTACCAGGAGTATCATCCCGCGGACGCGGATTGGTGGTGGGCAATACGCATTCATGAACAGAATCCTCAAGGTTACGTCGATTCGGACATCCATATTGAAGGCGGCTATGTGCCCTATCGCAACGCTGTTTATCTGCGGGGAGTGCAATTCCTGAACGAGGTTCGCCTGGCAGTCGGAGAGCAAGCGTTCTTTTCGGCTCTCAAGGATTATGCTTATAGCAACACTTGGCGTATCGCGACCCGGCAGGATTTCTTCGACGCTCTTGCGCGTCACAGCCAGGTGGACCTGGGATCAATCGTTTCCAAATATTTTGAACATTAGACCATTTTTACTTCCCAAAAGGACTTTCCAGGGTCACGGCTTCAACTTGACACCTCTGAATTTGGCGGTTATTATCCGAAATTGGAGTTAATATGACTGAAAACATGAACCTCAACCCGGGCTCTCAGCCCAAAGAAGATGCTGAGAATACCAACCCAGCTTCCAAGCCCCTGCCCTTTTACAAACATCCGGGAATGATCGCTGCTGGTGTTTTGATCTTGCTGGCGCTTGTGTTACTGATCACCTGGCTGACAGGCAGAAAGACGCCCACTCAAGCCGAAACTACCCGCACCGTGGCTGCACCGATGGTATTAGTGGAAACAGACGATGTGACCACGAGCGCGGAGGTGCCAACCCAAACACTGGCTCCCGTTCCCACCCAGCAGCAGCCCACGCCTGAACCCACGGCTTTACCCCGCACTGAGGTGATCACCTATACCATCCAGGAGGGTGATACTGTTTCCTCGATCGCGACAAAATTCAACTTGTGGCCCGAAACAATTTTATGGGCTAACCGCTATGAACTCGGTGACGATATTCGAAACTTCACTCCTGGCACGACGATCTTTATTCTTCCGGTGGATGGGGTCTATCACACTTGGTCGGCTGGCGAGGGTCTTGGTGCTGTTTCGAAGTATTACGGTGTTACCCCTGAAGACATCATCAATTTCCCGGCAAACAAGCTCTCGGCTGAGACGATCGGCAGTTACACGTCGCCTAATATTGCCGCCGGCACGCGCCTGGTGGTGCCGGGAGGAACGCTGCCTAATTACTTTGCGAATGACACACTGCTCTACTATGCTGCAGTTGAAAAACTCAAATCGCTACCGGTGGGCAATGCCGAAACCCATCCTGCTCCCCGGGAAGAAATCATCGCTTACGAGGTCCAACCACTGGATTCAATCTTCAGCATCGCTGAGCAATTCGACCTCTCGCCCGAAACCATTCTTTGGACCAACCGCTACCTCATCGGTGACACGCCGGATGGGATCTACCCCGGTCAAAAGCTGATCATCCTGCCAGAAGACGGCGTATATCATGCCTGGTTATATGGCGAAGGCTTAAATGGCGTTTCAGCCGGCTACGGCGTCACGCCTCAAGACATCATGAACGAACCCCTCAACCAGCTCAACCCAGAAGAAATCGGCGATTTAAGCCGACCACATATTAAAACGGGCACATTCCTTTACATCCCTGGTGGGAAAGGTTCGATTCCATCATGGGTGAGCGTCGTATCTGGCCCTGCCAGTGGAGATCACCCAAATGTGTCCTATTTAGGCGCTTATGCCTGCAACACAACCGCCTGGATTACAGGCAGTGGAATCTTCCAATTGCCCACGAACACACGGTTCATCAGCGGCTATGAATACAATCCTCCGGTACATAACGGACTTGACTATGGCGGAGACACTGGCGATCCCCTCTACGCGGTTGATCACGGCGTGGTAATTTACGCGGGATGGTCTGACCGCGGCTATGGCAATACGATTGTGATTGATCACGGCAATGGCTACCTTTCGTTATACGGGCACCTGATGGATGGAGGCGTGGCAGTCTCTTGTGGTCAGGTAGTCTATAGCGGGGCTATCATCGGCTATATGGGCTCCACTGGTAATTCCACCGGTTCTCATCTTCACTTCGAACTGCGCTACAATGGCAGCCCGGTCAACCCACATAATTTTGGGTTATAAGACACTTTGACCTCAAAAGGCTGGTCGGCATGACCAGCCTTTGTGTTTTATATCAAAGCAGCATACTTGTGGATTAGCGTCATATTACCTCGACCTGCCTGAAAATCTCATTAGGCAACCCATTAGCAGCCCCTGTTCAACGTCAAAGCAACATTTTTGTAAGGTGAATTGGCGTCACAGTATCTTACCCTATGCTTACATCGAAATACCAACCCACCAACAGCAGGTTCAGTCTGATCTGGTTGCGGGGGGTATGCTATAACCAAATTCGCGTTCTGCACATGCTTTGTGACGCCTACCCACCCTTTTTGCCGGGATGGGCAAAGCTGTCTTGATCGCAAAACAGGAATGTGACACACAGGAAAGCGATCTGGGAAAGCGATTGTCAAGGCAATTTAGAAATGTCCTATTGCTGGCAATTTAGAAATGTCCTATTCGGTTGATAAAGTGTTCAGTACAGGTTTGCCATTTATCTTTTTTCCATAGGTCCTCCAAGGATGGTCATAAGCAGGCGGCAACGGGTTTGGATTCTCTGATTTGGAAGAGACAACCGCATCTTGCTTGGATCTTTGCTTCACAGAACGGTTGTATTTGCCAGATCCCCGTTTCTTCGTAGTGGCAAGCCCCGTGCCGGCGTAGTGCCAGGCTCCCGTGCCGGCGTAGTGGCAACCCCCGTGCCGGCGTAGTGGCAGGCCCCCGTGCCTGCCATTTGGACCAGACGAAAAGCGGTCAACCATACCAATTTGATATTTTTGAAAGAACCATTAGTCCCTTTCAATTCAACTTGTGTCAAGGCAATGTGTAATCGCGCTTGTAATCGCGCTTTGGGAAAGCGATCAATACGTTTTTTAAAAACTGGTATACTGCGTTTGGGAATCATCCGTATGCGTACACGCCTGTCAGTCCTCCTTCTTACTATAAGTCTGCTGCTTTCAGCCTGCGGTCAGCCCGCGACGCCCCCCGCGGAACTCCCCACACCAGTTGCGCAGATCACAAGTCCATCTGAAAGTTCCCCGATTCCAACCCAGCAGGCAGAGCCAACTCGCGCCTCCGAACCCAAACTCCCTGAACCACCCGAAAAACGCACCATTTACGATTTGGACGTAACTCTTGACTACGCGCAGCATACGGTCAGCGTCGTGCAGCGTATCACCTATTTCAATCGCTCCGACCAGGCGATGAGCGAGTTACTATTACTCATACCACCCCGCTACTTTGCAGGAGTGTATTCACAGGGGAATATCAGCGGTGAGTTAATCACGCAATCACGCGAGAACGGCATCCAGACCATGCTGAGTCTCGAGCCCGCCTTGCAGCCTGGAGCTTCCACCCAAATCCAAATCATCTTCACGCTGCTCCTCCCTAACCGGCAGGGCGTTTTTGGATGGTCGGACATGCAGACCAACCTGATGGAATGGTTCCCGATCATTCCACCGTTCAACGCGGCCACCGGCTGGCAGGTAAACGAAAGAGTGGTGGACGGTACCAATACGATCGTGGGCGAGTACATCGCGGCTGAATCCGCTGATTTCAACCTTCGGCTGCGCCTGACAGGCGCGGTCCAGGACCTGACCATCGCCGCAAGCAGTGAGGGAATCGAACAGCCTGGTTTCATCGAATACCATCTGCCCCTCGCGAGATCGTTTTCGCTTTCCATTAGTGACCGCTTCGTGGTGCAGGAAGCTCAGCACCAAGGGGTGACGATCCTGACCTACGTCTTTCCACAGCACCGGGATGCCGGGCAGGCAATCATTGAGGTCGCTAAAAACGCGCTAGACATGTTTGCAGAGCTTTGTTACCCCTATCCGCGCCAGACGCTCAGCCTGGTGGCAGCCGACTTCCAGCACAACATGGAAACAGATGGCATGCTGCTGATCAACAAAGTTGTAATCGACTTCTACCGCGACGCGCCGCTCAATAATCTGACTTTCCTCATCCCGCACGAAATATCACATCAGTGGTTTTACAGCCTGGTGGGGAATGATCCCGCCAGGGAGCCATGGTTGGATGAAGCCTTCGCGACTTACAGCGAAGCGCTGTACTATGAACGTTTTCAACCTGATCACCTTGGTTGGTGGTGGGAAAACCGGGTGGAGTGGTATAAGCCCAGCGGTTGGGTCGACTCGAGCACGAGCATCCCTGGAGGATACACTGCTTATCGTGACGCGGTCTACCTCAATGGGGCAAAATTCCTACATAGTCTGCGGCAGTTGGTGGGAGATGAAGCCTTTTTTGCAGCTTTTAAGCAATATGTCGTCAACAATACCTACAAAATTGCTTCAGGTAACGATTTCTTCAAAGCGATTCGCAATCACAGTGATGCAGACTTTAGTGCATTAATACAGCAGTATTTTGAAATTCCGCCATCTTTTTAGTGTCTTACATTTTGAATTATTTTAATCTGCTGGGATCATGCTGGCCGAGTCTGAAAGCGTGCTGGCACGCACCACTTGACTTCCCCTGACCAGGGTACCCTGGTATGCGGCAATTCCCTCCACCGGCGTCCAGCCCTCCAGGTTGAAGGGTAACACGCTCCAGGCAGCCGGGATCCACTGACCGTTGTACTTGCGTGCCAGGTGAGCGTGCGTGCCGGTGGCGCTGCCGCCCTCACACGAGGGTCTTCCCACCCTGTCGCCCTGCTTGAGACGGTCGCCAACTTTTACCCGACCTTCTTCAGCCATGTGAAGATAGAGGATCACCCAACCCGTTCGTTCGTCGCCATCGCCATCCAAATCGAGCATGACCGTGCCAATATCAACTCGCGCCACTACGCCATCAGCCACCGCCAGGGCGTACTGCTCGGTCTCAACACAGCCCTGCGTTGGGAGGGGTGGAGCAAAATCGATCGCCGCCCAGGGTTTGCGTGAGCCCCAACCAGTATGCGGACCGCCGGTGTAGGACCAGGTGGTCCCGTCCTGGAAGGGCAATATGAACTGCGGTTGAGTGAGCGACCCGGGCAACACGGTCAGGTCCCGTTGCCAGGGGTCCCCAAACAAGTCCTGGAAGGTTTTTGCGAAGCCGTCAGGTCCGATCGCCTTCTTATATGCCTCACCCTGGTAGACCTGTGAAAAAT
This sequence comes from Anaerolineaceae bacterium, assembly GCA_040767065.1. GTDB lineage: Bacteria > Chloroflexota > Anaerolineae > Anaerolineales > Anaerolineaceae > Mesolinea. Next base: position 61,137 of record JAXGPH010000004.1, read on the forward strand.
AGTAATGCAATGCCACCGTGGCGGAGTTTTGCCAGGGGTCGATGTTTTGAATAGTCCCGTCTTCCAGCGCCAGGGATGCCATCTCACCCTTGAAATAGCGGTAAAAACCATCATTTAGCAGATCTGCCGCATAGGATATCTGCAATTCAACACTGCTATGGTAATTTTCGAAACCCAGGAAAGTCGCTTCTTTTGATCGGTCGCGTTGAGGATTGCTGAGAGCGCCGGTCTGATATTCCACCAATGCCAGGAGCAGTTTTGGATTCAGACTGTAGTTTTCGGAATAGTACTTGATGATTCCCACAGAATTACGATATCTCTCCTGGATGAAGGCGCCATAATTCTTAAACCAGCCGTCAGTCGAGTCCAGGAAAACGCTCAGATCGAAATCGAGCAAGTCCGGACCGTACACAAACGCAGCATCAGGAATGATCTGGTAACTGGGTCCCCAAAAAGGCACATAGTAGATGGGCATTTTCATGGGATAGCCCGGCGGCAAAGTGGTGATATCCTTCGGGATCTCGGGGTTGGAGAAAAGGATTTCAGAAGGGGTTGTGCCGAAGCGCAGCGAAAGCAAATCCAGATTATCACCACTTTGAGCAACATAATCCACCAGTGTTCCGGGCGGATAGACAGGGCGTGTGTCGAATGGAGTAGCAGTTGGCTCAATCGGAGTATCGGTGGGAACTGATTCAGAAATGATGTAAGTTGGGCGCTGGTGCGGAGCACAGCTAGCGATGATCAATAAAATGCCGAGAAGATTCAGCCACCTGAATAGAGAAATTTTTGAGGTCTTCATGAGTTAACAACCGGTAAATGTCCGTTTGTTACTATACCATAAATCAAAAAACTCATTAATCCGGAGATTAATCCAGAGAGATATGTGAACTGCTGGCTCCTACGACGCTGGCTTTCACGACCTGGTCACCTCTTACCAGCCATCCACTCAAGGGTGTCGAACCGGCTTTGGCTCTCCAACCACTCATCACAAACCCAAGCGGACCATCCGCCGGTACCCACTCACCATTGTACTTGCGGACAATATGCAAATGGGTTCCCGTGGAAACGCCGCCCTCGCAGGAGGGGTGTCCGATGTGATCTCCGGTTTCAACCCACGTGCCCGCTGGCACACGCTGATTGGTAGCAATATGCAGGTAAATGATATTCCAGCCAGTCTGCTCAAAGCCATCGCCATCCATATCCACCACCACAACTCCATTTTCTGAGCGCACAACCAGCCCTGGACCGGCAGCGGTCACCCACGACCAGTTGGTGTGGCAGCCTGGTTCTGCAGAAGGAGGAGCAAAGTCCAGAGCCGCGCGGACATCAGCCGCTCCCCAAGCTGCGTGCGGTCCAACAGTCATTGCCCAGGTAACACCAGGCGAAAAGGGCAGTTGGAGTTCAGGCTGCTGCACGTCAGGCGTAAACAAAGGCTCAAAATCCAGCGCGCGCAACCAGGGGTCACCAAACATGTTCTGGTAAGTCCAGGTAAAGCCTTTTTCGCCATACAAGGCATCTGCCCATTCAGGAAAGTGGTGCTGTTTAGAAAAGAAGTGCATCAAACCGACCGTGCCGCAATTGAGTTGCGCTGAAAGGCGTACTTCACGGGCATCGGGGAATTCCAATACGACCATTGTGCCTTCACGCCAGCCATAATAGCCGGTTTCAATAATGCCGGCAGCCGCTTCAAGTTGTTTATAGAGACCAATGTGATCCGGATCAATAATACCTAATGGATAGGTTTTTTGTTGCGCTGTTTGAGGTCCTCCGTAAACCCAGCCGCTTTGGTATTCAAGCAGAGCAAGAAGCAGGCGCGGATTAATGGAAAACTCACGGGCGACCTTTTCAATGATATCAGCCCCACTCATAAGCCCAAAGCTGTAAACCGATTCCCGGTAGCTGGCGAGGTAACCGCTTGCCTGGCTCGCAAAATCATTCACGTCAAAACCTACCGAGGAAGGGCTGTTAACCACTTCACTATCCGGAATGAGTTTAAGGGGCGAAGTGGTTTCATCAAGTCGATTCGGGATTAACAGCAATTGCCCTTCGGGGATAAATCCATCCGAAGGTAGTGGATCACGGGAAGTAATATCCTGCACTTCGACACCGAAGTGGACTGCCAATACGCCAAGGCTGTCGCCGCTTTGAGCGTAATAAAGGATCGGAGCATCCTCAGCATAAGTAATCATCTGCGCCTGGGTGGGAATTGTTTGCAAGACGGGTTCGGGCTGGATGGGTTCCGGTTCCAGGTTTGTTTCTTCCGCTACAAGCAGCGGCAATGTTTCAGTTGGCTCGTCTTCTGTCGGGAGAGTTGTGGCGGTGGGAGATTGGGCACCCACCAGGTTTACACCGACAAAAAACGCCGGGCCTTCGGGAGCGGGAGGAAGTACGCCTGGGTCTACCAGTTTGGGCAGCTCAGGTGAAGGTATGGCTTCCGGAGAAGTAGTAGAGAAGAACAGGAAGGCACCAACCACAGCCAACATCACCACTGCGCTAATGACCAGGCGCTGGCGCCGGCGGCGGTGAAGCCGCTCCAGGCGAATTGCGCGTTGGCTCTTAGTTTCCGATTTCGTTGAAATCGGCACGGCCATTGTAAGCTTCAACTGTCTCTCCATCTTTCGTCAACGTTCCATCATAGACTGTTCCATAACTTGATGCAATCCAACCTCCGAGGTTGAAGGGGATGCGTCCGGCGGCTCCGATCCAGACCCCGTTGTAGCGTCTGGCAATGTGGAAGTGCGTACCGCTGGTCACTCCGCCCTCACAGGAGGCATAACCAATCACATCTCCTGCTGCAACTTGCGTGCCAACGGGAATGCGCCCTTCCGTGGCGATGTGGAAGTAATGTACCGTCCAACCGGTTTGTTCCGAGCCGTCGCCGTCAAGATCCAACACTACAGCCGCGGCGGCAGACCGAACTACAAACCCATCCGCCACTGCCAAAACCGGGGCATCGCTTTCGTAGCAACCGTAATCGTCCTCTGCTCCAGGGGGCGCAAAGTCCAGCGCGGCCCAGATGCTGCCGGTTCCATAGCCCCAATGAGGTCCAGAGGTAAACAGCCAGGTGTCGCCTGGAGCGAATGGCAAAATAAACTCGGGTTGGGTCAATCCTTCTGGAACGAGGGTCTCGATGGTAAATGCAAAAGGGTAACCAAACATCTGCTCGTAAGTGGCATAGAAGCCCGTCTCAGATACCGCGACTTTCCATTCAGCTTTTCCCTTAACCAGGCTGAAGAAGTGCTGCACGCCGGCTGTGGCAGGGTTGATAGTGGCGTCAATGCGCATCACCTCCCCGTCTGAAAGCGTCCAGACAGCCAGGCTGCCCTGCTGCCAAAGCGTGCTGCCGCGCAGTAATTCGTTGGCAGCCCAGCCTAACTGCTTATAGAGACCCTTGTAATGTGAATTGAATAGTCCAAGCGGATAATCGGCAGGGACGCCGCTCTTGCCCTCGCTGCGAACCCAGCCGCTTTGATATTCGAGCATCGCCAACAGAAGGCGTGGATTGACGCTATTCTCATCTGCCACTCGCTGAACGATCTCTGCACCAGTCAGATGGCTTCCGTCCTCCAGGGTTTCCTCATAACGGCTCAATTTTCCATTGAACTGCCAGACCACCGACTCTGTGTCAAAGTCTTTGGCGGAAGGGCTGTAGACCAGTTCCGATTCGGGGATAATTTTGAAACTGGTTGCCTGCTCATTGGCGCTGGCAGGTGGAATGATCAGGACTTCACCAGGGATAATCAAGTTGGGGTCTTTTATGTCATTACGCTCAAGAATTTGCTTGACTGAAACCTGGTTTAGCAGGGCAATCTGCGCCAGAGAGTCTCCGCTTTGCACTGTGTATTCATCTTCGGCAGTGCGTAATGTCGGCAAAAGCATCGGGGGGTTTGGCGTTGGCTGGATGCCAACAGGAGCAAGAGTGAGCGTAATCTGAGGAACAGAGGTTTGTGAGATTTGAGTTAGTGCTTGAGTCACAAGCTGTCCGGAACTGAGCGTTGGTTGGGATGGCGATCTGACCGTTGATGCGGATTCAGGCACACGCCAGGGTTCGTAGTCTTTAACGACCCTTTTACAGCCTGAGATCAGGATTGAAACAACAATAAGAGCAAAGCTCAGAAGGGTAAGTTTTCGGAAGGTGAATTTCATAATGCAGCTTGTTACACCAATCGTGCCAGATAGATCCTTTTAGAGCTTTATTTTAAGACTTTGATGATTTTTCCGTATTCCTGGTGGCGAAGCCTGCCTATGGTAAAGAGTATGTTGGGGAGTGCTCTGTAAAGTCGGGGGTTGCTCTGTACGTTGGGAGTTACTTTGTACGCTGGAGGTTTACTTTGTACGGTGGGGGCTTGCTCCCACCGCAAGGGGTCCAAAAATCCAGCAAAGCGGATGGACTAATACCCAGCTTCGCGGGCACGCGAGCCCATTCGTACGCTCAGGTATAACGGTCTATAGAATCGAACCCATTCAACCAGTTGACATTTCGATAATTTCGGATAAAATATCAACTCACGCCGGAGTGGCGGAACTGGCAGACGCGCTACGTTCAGGGCGTAGTGAGCACAGCGCTCGTGAGAGTTCAAATCTCTCCTTCGGCACCAAAGACCTCCTTCAATGGAGGTCTTTTGATTCTTCCAAAAGACTTCCAAAAGACTGATCGCAAAACAGACCTGCAGTGGTACAATATTTGCAACAAAGACTGCAATGTTTAAGAAACTGGTTGAGAAACTCAAAAACATCCCTTGGACTGACCGCCGGCTGATCACCGTAGTGGTGATTGTGATTCTGGTGATTCTCATGATGGACTTTAACAACCGCATGAGTACCATGATCCAGCTCAACCAGATGGAAACCATCTTGGAGACCAAACTTGCAGGGTTGGAAGCCACACGGCTGGTAGTCGAAGAGGATATCGCCTATGCCAAATCCGATCGCGCGCTTGAAGAGTGGGCACGCGAGAAATACCGTTTAATCGCAGAGGGCGATCAACCGATTATCATCATGCCTCCAAGTGATTACACCCCCACACCTACCCCAACGCCAAAACCCGAAACTATTGTCCTTACACACCTGGAGATCTGGAAAGAGCTGATCTTCGGCAGTGAGGAATTACCTTAATCCCTTTTTTCTCTGATACAGAACAACCCAGAACAACCACGAAAAGAGAAATTCTTGAAAAGAAAATTCACTGTCAAGGGAATTTAGAAATGTCCTATTGCTGGCAATTTAGAAATGTCCTATTGCTGGCAATTTAGAAATGTCCTATTCGGTTGATAAAGTGTTCAGTACAGGTTTGCCATTTATCTTTTTTCCATAGGTCCTCCAAGGATGGTCATAAGCAGGCGGCAACGGGTTTGGATTCTCTGATTTGGAAGAGACAACCGCATCTTGCTTGGATCTTTGCTTCACAGAACGGTTGTATTTGCCAGATCCCCGTTTCTTCGTAGTGGCAAGCCCCGTGCCGGCGTAGTGGCACGCCCCCGTGCCGGTGTAGTGGCAACCCCCGTGCCGGCGTAGTGGCAGGCCCCCGTGCCTGCCATTTGGACCAGACGAAAAGCGGTCAACCATACCAATTTGATATTTTTGAAAGAACCATTAGTCCCTGTCAATTCAACTTGTGTCAAGAAAAGAAAATTCCCGATTTCTATGGTGCTTTCTCGGGTATAATTTTTTGGTTATGGACCTCAAAGAACTCACTCAGCAGATGAATGACCTCGTGCGCCATCACGGCTGGTATGAGTTGGATTCCCCCAAGCAGCAGACTGCTCGCAACCTGGCAATCTCACTCAGCCTAGAAGCGTCTGAGGTGTTGGAGCATTTCCAGTGGTCTGCAGAAACAAAAGATCCTGAAGGTCTGCGCGGCGAGCTCGCGGACGTGGCACTTTACCTGCTTCAACTTGCCAGCGTGCAGGAGATCGACCTTGAGAAGGCGATTCTGGACAAGATCCACGCAAATTGGGACCGCAGTTGGTCGGAAAAAAGTGATCAGTCATGAAAGTAGCTGTTTTTGGGTCTGCCAATGCCCTTGAGGGAGACGATCTCTATGACCTCGCTTACCAGCTTGGAAAACTACTCGCAGAGGCTGGTCATACCGTGATGACGGGCGGCTATTCTGGTACGATGGAAGCGACATCACGGGGAGCTTCAGAAGCTGGTGGGCATACAATCGGTGTGACTTCCGAAGAAATCGAAGCTTTTCGCCCCGGTGGACCCAATCCGTGGGTGCGTGAGGTCATTCCCAGCGTGACGCTTGGCGACCGGATCGCCATCCTTACCCACCAGGCGAATGCCTTCATTGCGCTGCCAGGGGGCGTGGGCACGTTGACAGAAGTAGCTATGACATATAATCTGATCATTATCGGCGCGATTCGAGCACAGCATGTGATCGTAATTGGGGAGGGTTGGAAGCAAACCTTTGAGGCTTTCTTTAACGGTCAGAATGCAAGTGTAAACGCCTCAACCCGCAGAATTTTACAATTTGCTGCGAATGCGAAGAGCGCCGTGGCTTTATTAAAACAGGAAAAAGAGTGATTATGGACGACAAAAAATTACCCAGCAGGCAAGACAACTTTTCCGAATGGTACAACCAACTTGTAATCCGGGCAGAAATGGCCGATTATGCTCCTGTGCGCGGCTGCATGGTGGTGCGACCTTACGGCTGGGCGCTCTGGGAAAACATCCAGGCCGCCCTTGACAAACGATTCAAAGCAACCGGTCATGTCAATGCTGCCTTCCCGCTGTTGATCCCGCAGTCTTTTATGACCAAAGAAAAAGAGCATGTCGAGGGCTTTTCACCCGAACTGGCCGTGGTTACCTATGGCGGGGGTCAACTTCTGGAAGAACCGCTCGTAGTGCGCCCAACCTCCGAGACGATCATTGGTACCATGTATGCCAAGTGGATCCAGAGTTATCGCGACCTGCCAGTCTTGATTAACCAGTGGGCAAATGTGGTCCGCTGGGAGATGCGCACCAAGCTCTTTTTGCGCACGCTTGAATTCTACTGGCAGGAAGGTCACACCGCTCACGCCACCGAGCAGGAAGCTGCCGAACACACACAGCGCATGCTCAACGTCTATAGCGATTTCGCCATCAACGAAGCCGCGGTGCCGGTTCTGGCCGGGCAGAAATCCGATTCCGAGAAGTTCGCCGGCGCAAAGGCGACTTATTCAATCGAAGCCATGATGGGAGATACCAAGGCATTGCAGGCTGGCACTTCGCATTTCCTCGGACAGAACTTTGCCAAGGCATTTGACATCAAATTCCTTGACGAGAACAACCAGTTGCAATACTGCTGGACTACATCCTGGGGACTCTCGACACGTTTTATTGGCGCCATCATCATGACCCACGGCGACGACCAGGGGCTGGTGTTGCCGCCAAATCTGGCGCCATACCAGGTGGTGATCGTGCCAATCTTCCGCAAGGACGAGGAAAAAGCTTTGGTCATGGAGACTGTGGACAAGATCGTGCGCGGTTTAGGCAACCTGCGTGTATTTGTTGACCGGCGTGAAGGGGTTACGCCCGGTTTCAAGTTCAACGACTGGGAATTGAAGGGCGTACCGCTGCGCATTGAAGTTGGTCCCAAGGATGTTCAAAATGGCACCCTGGCGCTTGCCCGTCGGGATATCCCCGGTAAGGAAGGGAAGCGCTTCATCCCGATGACGGGCTTCGAACAGGCTGTGCCAGCTTTGTTAGCGGAGATACAGGCGAATATGCTTGCCAAGGCTGCCAAATTCCGCGATGAACACATCTTCGAAGTCAATAACTACGAAGACTTCAAGGATGTGGTTGAGAATAAGGGTTGGGCCAAGGTGTGGTGGTATGATGACCCTGTTAACGAAGCAAAAATCAAAGAAGAAACCAAAGCCTCGCTGCGCAACTATGCACAGAGCGAGGGTGAGGGCGTTTGCTTCTATACCGGCAAGAAAACGAACAAACAAGTCTACTTCGCGAAGGGTTATTGATCCCTCTTACCTAAAGAAATTTACAGATTACGGGCTGGCAATTATGTCAGCCCTTTTTGTTTTTAATCTGCCTCAAAAAACTCTGCATCCTGTTTAGACAGGTAGGTTTTTTTACACATTATTCGGGGTAATTGTTTACGATCTTCAGGGCACACAGCCCTCACTCGCCATAAGACCATCATAGACCATCGCAGGGAACAAGCCCGCTTATTCCACAACTTCCTGGTTGACGCATCCCGCAAGGGGAGGCTTTGCAGTGCGTCGCTTCTACTCTTTCGTTCTCGCCGGACTCCCGTCCGTACTAAGATCACAATGTAGGGGTAACCCCTGATTATCCTGGGCAGGCACAGGGGCCTGCCCCTACAAAAGAATCGTGTTACCCGAATAATAGCGGGAAAATAGCCTATGGTCCCTGCCTATGGTCCCTAACCTGCTGAACCAGGATTCAGGCTATAATTTGCCCATGGCTGCCATTGACCTGACCCGACTTCGTAAGCAGATCGAAGGATTAAAGGAAGTCTTTTCACAACCAGCTGAATTTCGCCAGCGTTTGCATGACACCTTACAGTTCTACCACCGCTATGCTCACCGCCAGCATAAAGATGCTGTACCGGTCAGTTTTATGCGCACGTATGACCTGCCAGAGCAGATCCTTCCTCAAATCGCCTATGGGCTCAGTTTGAGGGCACGCCAGGATGCACGGGAAACCTTGGCTGTTGTGGATGAGCTTTGGCAGGATGAACATTATGAAGCGCGTGACCTCGCCACTTACCTTCTGGGTCAGATTCCCTTGACAGCCAGCGCGGAGGTTTATGAACGCATCAGGCAGTGGTCGTCAGCGCCGATGGACCGAGCCGTGGTCAGCTCAGTTTTTAGTAAAGGAAGTCAGCTTTTGCAGTCAGAAGACCCAAAAGGCTGGACTGAGTTTGTTGGTAGTCTGCTTGCCAGTCCTCTTGAACGGTTGCAAAACCACGGGCTTTACGCCCTCTCGCTGTTAGTGGAGCAATCGCACACAGACCAATTTCCACAGTTTTTCCGCTGGATCAGACCTTTTTTGCAAAGTGACCAGGCTTTGATCCAGCCAAATCTAAGCAAAGTGATTGCAGCTCTGGCTCGCCGGTCGCCCGCGGAGACAGCCTATATTCTCAAAGAAGTGATGTCGGATACCGATGGCAGTGGCATTGAGCAGCGCGTTCGATCTTATTTGCCATTTTTTGATGAAAAGGTCAGTGAAGGGCTGCAAGCATCCATCCGTATCCATCAAAACCGCACAAAATTAGGTCTTTAGATTTCAGATACCAGGTTAATCGCGTCCATGGCTCCAAAGCGAGGCTTTCCACTCAACAGACCCACCCTTCCTTTGGGCATCATTATTCTCATTTTTGTTCTTACGGGATGCATTCCAGCTGAAGTCGCGACACCCGTGACCTCACCGACCCCGAAAGTTAAATTACATAATCCTTCCCCCATACCTTCCATCACGCCTATTACCGAACCTACCCTTCTCATTCAGCCCACCTTCCAACCGACCCCAACCGTTACTGAAAGTGCCATACCCTCTTCCGCCATGATCACAACGATTAGCGGTCACGAGCAGACCTATCAGTTAGGCTGTGAGGCAAGCGCAGCTGTAGATTGGGCGAGGTATTTTGGAGTCCTGATCTACGAATCAACCTTTCAGTTTGATCTGCCTCTATCTGACAACCCTGAGCAAGGTTTTGTGGGCAACGTCACAACCGATGGCTGGGGGCAGATTCCACCGGATGCCTATGGGGTGCATGCTCCTCCAATTGCTGAATTATTGAGAGAATACGACCTGCCCGCTCAGGCGGTGAGGGGTATGACACTAGAGGACGTGAAAAGCGAATTGGCTGAGGGCAACCCCATTATTGCCTGGGTGATCGGGAACATGGTCTATAGTGACCCAGTGAAATATATTGACAAGCAAGGAAATACCGTGACTGTTGCCCCTTACGAGCATGTGGTAATCCTGGTTGGTTACGACGAATCGACCATTACGTACATGAATAACGGGTTCTTCTACTCAGTACCCATCGATGTGTTTTTGACTTCCTGGGGTGTGCTTGGAAACATGGCTGTGATCCACGATTGACAAATATAAAAAATCCGCGATAAGTCCACGGATTTTATCTATCAGGAATTCCAGCTTTACATATTTGCTGAACGAAACCAGCTATAGTTCAGAACGCGTAATTCCTCGGCTTTAGGCATCGGATAGTAGCGCATTTCCTTTTTGTTGCCGACATAAAAGCCATTCTTGATTGAGCGATACTGCACGTTTGGGTTGTGCGAGCGGTCAACCATTTTTGTCGTGGCAAACTTGGTTTTGACCTCCGTCAGGCATTGGCGCAAATGGTCCTGGTTGCCGTAGGGTAGATTTATCATGATGCCCATTTCGGGATCATCCGCCAGTTCTCCCAATTGGAGTTCCGTGAACACAAGCGCTGGTACAGTCACTAAAAAGACTGGGTTGCGTACCAACTGATCAAGGAAGGCGATCGGTCCCAGGCGACTTACTACCAAAGGGGCTACTGGTGCAATTTCCTGGTAGAGATGCAATTGACCGGTGAAATCCGGAATATCTTCTGAGGGAGCAAGATCCAGTGTGTGACCATCCTGAGTGGTAAGGAAGAGGTGCTGGAGAGCGCTCAATTTAATGTGTTCCAAGACGCGATAGATTGAAATGTAAACCGAGGCCTTAAGGCTGCCGTCTTCGTGGGGTATGCAGCGCGCAAAAGCTTCATCAATCTTGAAATATGGGTGTCTGTAAGTTGGATCGACTTCGAAGAAAATCGCCTGACCACGTGATTTTTTTGCCGATCCGAGCGCATAATACGAACCAAAATCTTCTGGTGAGAGCATTGAAGCGATCAACGCTTCAGGAGTCAAAGATAAGTATAAGTGAATGGTCATATAGCTCTCCTGTTTCGCTTTCTATTTGCGTCTTTTTATAGAGAAAAATGAATTATTCTCTCAATTATCGGTCCATTTATTTCCATGATTATTCTAACCGATTATGCTAAATTTTTGAGAACGTTAATGCGACAGAGCGTTAATGCGCCGATCAACATGATAGGCATCCATGAATACAAAAAGCACCTGCTTCTAATCAGACAGGTGCCTTTACTTTCAGTGTCGGTGCTATTGCTTCTTCAACCAATCCACAGCTTTTTCCAGTCCGGTTTCGGTCAATATCAGGCGTCCTTTAGCTGCGTTTTGCAGGATTACACGCAGTTCATCAGCATCTTTGCCAAAGAGTTCTTCTATCTCAATAGTTCCGCCAAGAATTTGCTCAATATAGGTACGCATGTCCGCGTCGTAGGTTGGGCTTGAGTCGTCCACGGGATAAGCAATCGCGGATTCTAAGGGAACAGGCTCAGCCGACTGATCTACCGGGTAACTTAATGCTGGTTCCGGGACCGCAGTTTCGGGCGTTGGAACAGTTGTATTTTGGGTTTCACCATTGACAACTGGCAGGTTTATAGTGGTCTCAGTAGGTTCTTCCGAGCCACAACCAGTCAAAAGAAAGCTCATAACAAGGAAACTGGTTAAAAGAATTGTTTTAATTTTCATTGATATCCTTTCCATCCACCATTCTATTGAGAAGCTGGAACTATTATACCAAGCCTGTATGGTTTTAATACCAGGTTTACCTTGACAG
>JAXGPH010000040.1:0-10450 GCA_040767065.1 Anaerolineaceae bacterium
GATCTCCAGGCTCTGTATGAAATCGGAGCAAAAAAGTGGATGATCGGATTGACCCTGCTGGGCATAGTGGTGGGTCTGTTCAGGAAACACAGAGTGCTCATTCTCATCACGTCCGCCTGGATACTGGCGTTGTTTGGCATCGGTTTTCTGTATCGCTTAAATATTCCGCTGCTGGCTTTCACCAATATGACCGCGATGATGATCATGCTCTATTTGCCAATTGGTGTGATTGTTGGGGTTCTGGCGGAAGACTTTTGGCAGATATTCTCCCTGGAAAAACATGAAAATTGGGCAAGTGCTGTTAAATGGGTGTTTTTGTTCCTGGCCGTGATTGCTGCCATTTATCGGCTTGGTGAAGTCCAGGATTTTCGCCAGTTTATGACGGCTGAAGATGAGAAAGCCATGAATTGGATTGAGAATAACACCCCAAGAGATTCAACTTTTGCCGTCCACACCTACTATTGGCTGCCCGACTCACCGCATGGGTCCGACGCCGGCTATTTCATCCCATACTATGCTGATCGTGAAACCACCTCCAGCACCATGATCTCAAGCCTTGGACCTGGCTACGAAGAGGTCATGGCTGAATCGGAAGCGGTAATGAGCCTTTATTCAGCCTCACCCGACATTGGCACTCTGTGCGAACTCGGCGTGGACTATCTGTACGATGGAGCAAAGAACCCGTTTGATGGCAGGCAGTTCAATATTTCTGCCATCCAACAGGCTGAAGGCGTTCAGACCATCTATCAGGATGGCGGCGTTTCAATCTATAAATTATGTGATTAACAGAGGGCTTTGGGGTAAGGCGTGAACATTTGCATCGTGACCCAACAATTCAAAAACGTAATCAGCGGTGTTGGGCTGCATGCCAACAATCTCATGCATGCCCTGCTGAACGAGGGTCATACCATCACTTTGTTACTGCCCGAAGACCAGGCGCCGCTGATTTCTTTGCCCAACCTGAGCATCGTGACCGTGAGAAAGCCTGGGTTCAATCAAAGCCAGGCGAGATGGTTGTCGCTGAGTTTCTCCTTCAATGCCGCCCTTCGAAAATTGGAAAAAGTAAACAAGTTCGACCTGATTCATTTCACCGACGCCCGGGAATCTTTTTTTTGCGACCCGAGCGCGCCAATGCTTGGGCATGTTAACGACACCTATTCTGCGGAACTAAAGACACCCTCTGAATACAGGAAGCATTATCCGGATTGGTTGACGCGGTGGTTGTATTACAGCGCCGTACATTTCCTCGAATCCCAAAAACTGCAACGTTTGAAACTTATCGTGGCGAACAGCCGGTTTACTGCCGAAACTGTTACCAAAACTTATCCAAACACTGCTTCAAAAGTCCGTCACTGTTACAAAAGTGTCGATGTGGAGAAATATCAGAAAATTCGTGCGAACCGGGAGGCGGCACCCCCCGAACCAGATTATCCGGTGATCTTGTTTGTTGGCAGTAACATGCATCGCAAGGGCGTGCCCGACCTGATCAAAGCTGCGCCTGGAGTGCTCAAAGACCATCCTCAGGCTAAGTTCGTTATTGTTGGCAAAGATAAATCGGTTGACCGTATGAAAGCCCTCTGCGCTGACCTCAAGGTCACTCAAAACTTCGAGTTTGCCGGATGGAAATCGCAGGCGGATCTTTTAGATTACTATCAGCAGGCAACCGTATTCGTGATGCCCTCTTTGACTGAAGCGCTTGGCGTGACATTTCTGGAGGCAATGGCTGCTGGCGTGCCCGTTATTGGAACCAATGTGGGGGGTATCCCTGAGATCATCCAGGATGGGATTAATGGACTGCTCGTGCCTGTTGGATCGCCTGATTCCATTGCCACAGCGATCAACCGGGTGTTGACAGACGAATCACTACGCAAGCAACTCACAGAAAACGCTGGCGCCATGCTCGAGAAATTTGATGTTTCCAGCATGATGGAATGTACCTTTAAGTTGTATCGTGAAGTGCTTCATAACTAAAGAATCACACCTGGGGTTTCAGAGCATCGAGAATACTTTCCTGGACAATTGACTTCAACAACTCACTGGAAGCTGATTTCTGGTAAGTTCTCAGTGCTCCATTCGCGATTTTGTCCCGCAGAGCACTATCGTGCAAAAGAGCGCTGATGGCATCGGCGAGGGCTCTGGGGTTGTTCATTTCACAGAACCAGGAATCAACCTGGTGGGTCAACAACTCGCGATTGGCGGCATTCTCCCCCACGATGACAGGCTTCCCCATCGCGATCATCTGAAAAGCCTTACCCGGGATCACCCGGCAGGCCTTGGCGCTTGCGCCGAAATGTCCGCCGAGGCAAATCAGAGAATTCTGGATTTCAGAGGGAAGCTGGTCAATTGGCACGGGTGCCGCCAGTTCGACATTCGTCAATTGCTTTTCATGGACGGACTTCTGAATTTTCCCGAACTCAATTCCTTCGCCAATAATTTTAAATTTTAGCGATGGGTCAGCCTTTAGCAATTCGGCTGCCTCCACCACCACATCCACGCCGTGCAAAGGCAGGTAGGAGCAGTAGTAAAGCACCGTGCGGCTTTCCGGTATTGCAGGGCGGGGATGGAATAACCCCTCATCACACCCAACAAAGACCCGCTTCATTTTTGAAAATGGAATGCCGAATGCCCCATGGAAGTATTCGGCGTGGGCGAGCGTATCCACAAAGATCAGCTTTGCCCGCTTGCCGCTTTGCTTATCCAGCCGGAACAGAAACCTGGAAAGCAGCGACTTTTTACCGGTTATTTGGCGATCTTCCACCAGTGTGTCGAATGCTGAAACGAACATGTCCAGGATGATCGGTTTTCTGGTGAACGGGGCAATCATCCGGGTGAGCAGTTGTCCGAAGAAACCAATGAAAAGAAAATCGAAATCCCGTTTGATCAGCCTTGGGATCAGCTGCACAAAACTACGCAAGCTCTGCCGGAGAATGGCGCGGATACCCCCTTTGTACACGTTTGACCTTTGCGAACCAAGCACGGTTGTTTGGCTTATGTCTTGAATCGCAGAAGCCATCAGCTCATTCCGGGGGTAGTTCACTTCTCTGCCAGCTAAGAAAATCGACTTTAACATCTGCCCTTTCAGGTTCAGGAGTTTCGTTAGGTTTGGTGCTATCTCTGACTGAGATTATAATCTTGAAGATGAATATTGAAATCCCGCTTGTTGTGGTTGTGATCGCCAACTGGAATTTGCGCAAAGACTTGCTCGAATGCCTTGGCTCATTATATGAGACGGATTACCCACGCATGCATGTGATCGTTGTGGACAATAACTCAAGCGATGATTCAATAGAGTGGGTGGAGAAGCAGTTTCCACAAACACAACTGATCAAGCGAACTGAAAATGGTGGCTATGCTGTCGCCCTGAACGATGGGATACGCGCGGGAGCGGCTCTCGACCCGGATTTTTACTTGATACTCAACAATGACACCCTTGTTCCGCCAGACACCCTTGGCAAATTGGTTGAGGTCATGCTTTCAGATGAGCGCATTGCCATTGCCGCGCCGAAGATCATTTATCACGACCACCCTGAGCGGATATTCAGCCTGGGCGATCACATCCTCCCCTGGCTGCCATTACCAGTACGCGTTGGCAGGAAAGCCTATGACCGACCGGCTTACTCGAAAACACAGGAATTTGATTATTTGTTCGGTTGCGCTTTGTTGATGCGAACAGAGAGCCTCAAGCAAGTCGGCTTATTCGACACTTCATTCTTCATGTACTACGAAGACTCAGACCTTTGCCGGCGCATGCGGGACGCGGGTTGGAAGAACGTTCGGGTTGGCTCAGCCATCATCCGCCACAAAGCTTCACTGAGCTCTAAATTGGTACCGGAAAAGATGGTCTATCTGCGAGCGCGCAACCGCTCCTGGTTTTATCGCCGTTATCACCATGGACCTCTGCCCGCGGCAACTTTTGTTGCTTTGCTACTCGGATCGATCAGGACAATTTTTACTTACCTCTTTACCGGCAAGCGATCACAAATCTGCCCTTACATTAACGGGGCGCTGGATGGCTTGAGGCAAGCCGTTCCACCTCTTACGGATACGAACTGGAATTGATGGCAAAAATGGAATTCTTCCAGGCTGAATTCAACTTTGAAAAAGCAAAAATCGAGGATTGCGCCGATCCAGAGTGTGAGTCGCTGGCATTGCCTGGCGCACACTTCTGCTGGAGGAATGCATCCCCTCTGGTTAGCATTCAAAAGCAATCCGAGTGGACCGTTTTCTTGTGGGGGTCCGCAAGGTATAAGAGCGAAGGGTTCGCCAGCCGCGACGTAGCGCGTGAAATGGCCATGAGCTTGACCGAAAGTGGAAGTCTTCTGTCATGTTTGGCAAATCTTGAAGGTGGTTTTGGCGTGATTGCCTGGAACGAAAAAGAATCCAGGTTGCTCATCGCCACCGACCCAATCGGAATGACAAAGCTTTATTACGGAGAATCTCACGGGAAAATTGTCATTTCATCGCACGCGCATCTTGCTGCGCGGAAGCTTGGCAATCGTACCGTTTCAGGCGATGGGCTTTCGCTTTTGTTTTCAGTTAAAGGCATTCCCGCACCCTATACGGTCTTTGAAGCTGTTTCAGTGCTCAGGCCAGCCGAACTTGTGAGCATCACGAAGGATGGAAAAAAGAGCGAGGAGTATTGGTCCATTCTTGACAACGTAAAGCCGTTCCAGGGCTCACTTGAAGACGCGCAGGGTGAATTGCGGACCCTCCTTGAAAAGAGCTTGCTGAGAATGCCTGCTGACGGTCAATCGCCGCTTGGCATCGCCTTGAGCAGTGGGGTGGATTCAGCCCTGCTTGCGGCATTAATGGTAAAGCTTGGCATTCCCTCACAGGCTCTCACTGTTGGTTATTCTCCTTTGACGCGCTATGATGAATCGCAAGCCGCGGAAGAAAACGCGCGTCAAATCGGCCTTCCGATCGAAGTCCTCAGAGTCTCCGATGAAGAGATCGCTGGCATCATGGATTTCGCGACCCAATGTCTTCCTGAACCGCTGGGGGATGCAACCGTAATTCCACAGTTGCTGATGACTTTGGCTGGCAAGGGAAAGGTCTCCTCGATCATCGATGGTACTGGAGCCGACAATATTTTTGGTGGGATGCAGAAATTCACCGCCGAGAGATACGCCAGGCAATACCTCAAAATCCCCAAGTTTCTGCGCGTGGGTGTGATCAGACCCTTCTTAAACTTATTACCATCCTCACGAAAATCTGCCTTCACCGACCAGGTGCGAAAAGCACAGAAATTCATTTATGGCGTTGAACTGCCTGAAGATGACCAAAGGGTTTACTGGTCAAGGTTTATGTCCCGCGAAGCGGTGGATGGGATGATCAAACCTGCTTTATCGCCAAAAGGATATCTTGCTGATCAAATTCAGCTCGGGATCAGGGCTGAGGTTCCAGCCAGATTTGACGACTTTTTCACATCAACTTATGCGAGCATCCGCGGCACCATGCCCACGCATGCCACGCAGAAACTGGTTGCCCTGCAATACGCGTCCGGGACGCTTTATCACACCCCTTTCATGACACCGGGCTTGATTGAATTTGCGTTGAGCCTGCCGGCATCATTCAAGCTTGCGAAAGGCGAAACCAAGCTGGTCTTACGACGAACTGCCTCCAAAATCTTGCCAGGCGACTGCGCGACCGGCAAAAAAGCCACTTTCTCACCGCCGATTGGGCGCTGGCTGATGGGAGTGTTGAAACCCGAATTCATGGACTTGTTGAAAGGCAATGCATTCTTCAAAACGGAGGTCATTGAGAAAATGATCTCAGATCAATCTGCGGGTTGGGCGGATTCACAGTGGGAACTCTGGTTGGTCTATATCTTTCTCAAATGGCATAAGGATTCTTCGCGATGACTGTTGTGACAACCCAACCATGCAACTTTTGCGGTCACCAGCAAGCTGAAAGCTTTCTGGAACTCAAAGATCTTCGGTTGAACCTTCCCGGCTCCTGGAATCTAATGAAATGTGAAAATTGCGGATTGTTATTCATTGATCCCCAACCAACGTGGGAGGAACTCTCCGCGCATTATCCCAAAGACTATCATGCCTACCTGCGAAAGGACTCAAAAATCACAGCTTTTCTGCGCGGGTTTGGACTTCGGAACCGGGTGAAGTCGATCGTGCGCAAAACCGCGATCCAAAAAGGCAGTATTCTGGATGTTGGCTGTGCAACTGGCGACTTTTTGCATGCATTTCAGACTGCAACTGGTTGGGATGTGATGGGATTGGAAATCGTTCCGGAAGCTGCGGCTGCAGCCAGGGCTAAAGGGCTAACGATCATTGAAAAAGATCTGGAAGACGCTAACCTGCCTGATGGCAGCTTTGACGTGATCACACTTTGGGACGTGCTGGAACATATGCCGGACCCCGCCAAAGTTCTTCGAATTTGTTATGCCTTGCTCAAACCGGGGGGAAGCCTGGTGCTGAAGTGTCCTGACCCATCAGGCAAAGAAGCCGCCCTTTTCAAGGAAAGCTGGATTGGCTATGAAGCGCCTCAGCATCTCTTTGGATTTCCACAACCGGTCCTTGTCAACAAGTTGAAAGAGATTGGTTTTCCGAAAGTGACTACTGCCAGCACAGGCAGTGATTATGCCGCTTTTTTTGTCAGCCTGGGCCACTGGTTAAAGCACCGCGGGCGGATAAACTTGAGTAAGTTTATAATTAGATCCACGCATAAGCCATTGGGTCGGATTGTTGCAGGAATATTAGTCAGACCAGTCCGATGGCTTGGAATCAGATCTTCCTGCACGTATTACGTTCAGAAACCATGTTAAGAAGGAGTTTTAATGAAAACTTTTAGTAAATTTTCGATGTTGTTAATTCTGATAACTATTATTGCGGGCTGTTCATCCAAGCCGACTGCAGTACCTCAAAACACTGCAGCTACTGGATCAACTTCACCTGAAATGACCACATATCCGGTGCCTGGCACTTTTGTTGAGAACAATACCTATCCACTCCAGGCAGATCAAGAAACCCCTGTGCCGGCATATATGGTCCCAGGTTTCATCACGCATACCCCTGACGCGAGTTTAGTCAGCATCATTGTGTCTGAAGTTCAGCATGAAGACGGCGTGGAAAGCATCTACATCAAGAACATCAGTTCTGTAACCCAGGATATCAGCAGCTACATGATCTACTCCCCGAAATTGGATGTGAGGAAGATTCTTCCAAGCAATTTAATCCTGGAACCGGGTGATACGTTTGTTTTATACAATGGAGCAGACCTGGGAAAATTCCCTGAAGACCAAAGATGGCTTGATGCACCTTTGCTAACAGAAGCGTTGGATGAGGTCTGGTTAACCAATGGTGCTGCCCGGATCATCTACTACTTCATTTACTACCCAAGTATTACCCCATAGAGCGATAGTAGTAACAAAGTGTTATTGCCTTATGTCCCTCGATAACCTAGAATATTGATAACTTATTAGACAGGAGTTAGATATGAAAAAATCACTTTACCTTTTGATGTTAGTTGTCTTCCTGCTCGGCACCGTTGTTGTTTCGCCCAAGGCGGTTTATGCGGCAGCCCTGCCCGCTTATGAATCTGCTATCCAGGTTCAAAACCTTGATACAGTTGCCGTAGCCAACATCTCGATTGCTTACTACAATCCAGATGGCAGCATGGCAGTCCTTCCTACTCCTTACACGAACCCAGTTGCTGATACCGTGCAGCCCGGCTCTTCCAACACCTACCTCCCCATCCACCCGGATGTCGGTTTCAAGGGGTCGGTTGTTGTAAGTTCGGACAAGCAGATTGCAATCATCAGCAACCTGACCATTGCAGCCACCAACCGCGCTCTTGGCACCTACACTGGTGTCGCGTCTGGTGGACCCTCGCTCTTCTTCCCCCTGATCGACAAACGCAATAATGTGTCTGTCTTCAGCATCCAGAATGCGAGCGGTGTGGTTGCTAACTACGTCATCGACTTCGTGCCATTGCCAGGCGGTGGTTTTGCTGATATTGCTGACCTCCCCGGCACTCTCCAGCCAGGTGCTGCTGCCACCTACAACATGGCAGATTACAACGGCGCAAATCCCTGGTTAGGCTCGATCAAGGTCACCGCTTCAACCGGCGCGTTAGCTGGTGTTGTAAGTAGTGTGAATATGAATGTGCCAGCATCCCCCACCAATGGCGTTTACAACGGCTTCTCTGCTGGTAGCGCCACCGCCATTCTTCCATTGATCATGGAAAACAATAACGGCAACCGCACTGGTACAAGCTGCCAGAATCTTGGACCTGGACCTGCCACCATCACGATGTCCTACACCCCATCTTCTGGCTTCGGTGCACGAGCAGATGATGTGTTCGTAGATGTTCCTGAGAACGGTATTGCAGTCAAGGTTATGGATTATCTCGGTACAACCAAATGGGTTGGCGGTGCTACTGTGACCGTTAGCGGTTCCGCCACAATTGCCTGCGTGGTGAACCAAACCCGTGTTGTGAAGAAGAACTCCAACATGTACGAAGGTTTCAATCCCTCCGCGACCACCGATACCGTTGTCATGCCTCTGATCATGAGCAAGAACGGGTCAACCACCAAGGCCTTCACCGCCTTCAGCGTTGCCTCCGTGGATGGCTCCAACATCAATGTCACCTGCGACTGGAAACCAAGCGAAGGATTTGCTGACATCGCCGATACCACCAAGAGCGGTGCCGCAGTGCTCGTCTTCAGCCAGCAAGTTGGTTTCAGTGCTGGTGATACCCGCTGGGTTGGTAGCGCCGTTTGTACGGAAACCACTGGCAAATCAATCGTGGCTGTTGTCAACCAAAGCCGCGAAGGTCTGCCAGCTGACTACGTTCGCGATGTTACTTCCGCGTACGACGCTTTCAATCAGTAAGATCTAGTCTCTAACATGAACGCCCCAATGACCATTGGGGCGTTCTTTATTTTGGTTTATAATCACAACCTGGTTCAAAATGATAGAAATTCGGCATGCCACAATAACTGACTCGTCTAATTCCCAATTCGCTTATGACAGTCTATATAGCGAGGGAGGAATTGACCTTTCAGATTCCTATTACTTATGGCTCCTTGATAAGATAAAACCGACTCCTGGTAAGGTCCTGATTGATGTTTCTTGTGGCAGGGGAAAGCTTGCTGCTTTCGCCCGGGCGAGGGGTTTGCGTGTAATTGGTCTGGATTTTTCCTTAAGCGCGATCCAGGTCGCTCAACAAGTTGATCCTGAACTTGATTTGTTCATCAGCGATGGCGAGCAAATTGCTCTTAAAGAGCAGTGTGCCGATTACGTGACACACATCGGAAATCTTGAGCATTATCAAAATCCTGACTTGGGAGTTCAGGAAGTAGCAAGGCTGCTCAAGCCGGATGGCATCGCAGTGATTCTGCTTCCCAATGGATTCTCAATCGCCGGAAATGTTCAGCATGTTCGCAGGACTGGCGAGGTTTTTGATGATGGCCAGCCGATCCAGCGCTACAACACCCGCCAGGGATGGCAGGATCTTCTCGAGGCAAACGGATTGACAGTCTTCAGGACTATTCGGTACGAACACTTTTTCCCTAAAACAAAACGT
Source organism: Anaerolineaceae bacterium (assembly GCA_040767065.1). Taxonomy (GTDB): domain Bacteria; phylum Chloroflexota; class Anaerolineae; order Anaerolineales; family Anaerolineaceae; genus Mesolinea. Next base: position 9,544 of record JAXGPH010000040.1, read on the forward strand.
GATTGGCTCTCGCACCTGAAGCGCCCATCAAGATTGCTGCGTTGGGCATTGGCATGGGCTATACCCTTCAACCTGTCAAATTGCTTCGTCTATTTTTGTAAACGCTCTTCTTTGAACTGAAAATGTCCCCCATCACAGAAAATGTAAAGGCTTTCTACGCGCGCCATGGCAAAATAGTCAAGCTGCTGCTGTATTCTATTTGGGCGGTGTTGTTCGCGTTTTTAGCTTATACCGTCTGGAAATCACGCGATCAACTTCTGCCCTACCTGGCTGAAGCAGATTACTCTCAGTTTATCATTGTCACGCTTATCTACCTGGTTGCTTTGTTCCTGGCCGTCCTCAACTGGGCAGTGATCATGCATGCTTTTGAGGGCGGCATTTCTTTTTGGATGCACGCTAAGATCTACCTTGTCTCCATGGTTTCAAGACGCTTACCCGGGACGATATGGTACGTTGGTGGCAGAATGATCCTCTACAAGAAGTTGGGAGTTCCTTCCATCAAGACAGCCTCAGCCAGCGGCATCGAATTCATCATCAGTTTTATGGCGGATGCCTTGCTTGCCGCGATATTTATCCCATTGGGACTGAATCTGTCGAAAATCTGGCTGATTCCGTTAGTGTTGGTTGTTGTGGTTGGTTTGGTCGTTTTACGTCCCAAGACAGTGGAAAAAATCATGATCAAACTCAACTACCCGCTGGCCCAACCCGTTAGCATGAGCCAGGTGATTGGTTGGTTGCTTTTACGAATGGCATTGGTGCTTGCTGGTGGCGTGATGATCTTTTTTACCATTCGGATTTTCACTCCGCTTGGTTTTAGTTCGCTCTTATTTGTTCTGGGTGCCAGGGCGCTTTCCGGCGCCGCGGGGATGCTGACCTTCCTCCTTCCCAGCAGCATGGGTGCTTCGGA
>JAXGPH010000041.1:0-10086 GCA_040767065.1 Anaerolineaceae bacterium
AAATTGTTACTCATCTTACCCTCTCCTTTTCATATGTCAGTGTCGAATAATTATTAACCTTGAAAACTTCCACTTAACTTTATCGCAACTCTCAATTATTTAGTAAGGATTTGTCCATTAATGAAATAGCATTGCTAAAACCTGTCGCATTATCAATAATACAGTTTGATCAGTTATCGTCATTGTCATCCCCTTCATCCTGCTCCTCGTCCTCTTCATCTTCATCATCGAAAGAAGACGCGCCAGGGTTTGGTTGGTTGACGTGGATGAAGAACATAAGGATCGGCAGGAAGTCATCCCCGAAAGGAAAAAGACAGCCTGTGTTGTTGTTTTGGTCTGAGCCCATTTTTTTTGTCCGCTACTGGATGTTGTAGGTCTTGCGCAAGGTGTTCCTGACCTTGAAAGACTTCACGAAGTTTTGAAGTGAACGGTTACAGGCTTCGCCCTCTGCAACCAAGGCTTGCAAAATCTCCTCCTGGTTCTCCACTTTTTTGTTCAGCAGCGCGTGCACAAGTTCGTTCCTGCTAGCACACCACCCCTCGATCCTCGTTAGAGTCTCGATCATCTGATCCCTCCCGGCAGTTCTGTTGATCTGCTTATAGAGGGCGTCCAGATAGTTGAGCGTGGGTTCATTAACCGAATAGTCCGTTGACCACTCCATTAGCTCCTTAATCAATTTAATCTTGGCACTTACATTGCGAATATTCGGTTGCCTGGTGTTCAGTACTGTGAGCGTCCTATCCAAGTAAGGGCGAACCTTGCCATTCCTGGCTATTTTCTCCCGGGTGGAGTTAGTAACTCCAGCATGGAACAAGAATGCAGAAAGTCGATCTTCGATCAATGCGTAGATAATGAATATTGCTTCGAGGTGGAAGCCACCTGCCTTGGCGCGCTTGAAACGCTCCATTTGTATTTGGTAGGCCGTCTTCTTTTCCATGTTTGTCGTAATTGGTTCAATCTTGGGGGTCATACTTACCTCTCATCCCATTCTTTTTGAATAAATTCGCACGCTTCACCAAGAGATCTGTGTTTCATTTCACACCTCAACCAAACTGACTTCACCCTGGTCGTCCAGAAAGCACAACTGGCCGCTTACGGACGTGACCAGCTTGGATTCAACAATGCCTCTATAACGACGCACCTGGGGAGCGTACACCTGGATCAGGTGCTCTTTTTGTGTAAATGATTGGATCGGATCGGACTTGAAATCGATGATGTGCCAGCCACGGACTTCCCGGTAAAGCAGGTCAATGACCCTGTTCTCAACCTTGCCATCGACAATGTACGAATAAGGCAGTTCCGAGTGATGCTCGAGGGCGGCATCCACTTCGTGCCATAGCGGATGCGCTCGGAAACGCGATAAGAGTTCGTTGGCACGCGCGGTGACCTCACTGCGCGTCGCTTTCGTTGCCAGTCCTGCCCGCCAGGCTTCGGACTCCAACAGCGCATCCAAACCGTCATCTCCAGGGAAGAGCCAGCGCTGAACAGCCTTGTGGACGATTTTCCCCAGAACTTTCCCCGAAACCCGGCTGTCCGCCCGGGTGACGCGCCAGGATTGGAGCTCCAGATCCCTCTCAGGATCATCCGGTAGTTCCGCTTGCCCAAAGCCCTCAGCCGGCTGGTAGAGCGGCACGCGGTCGCTCGTGGCAGCAGAATCTTCAATCGATGCTTCTTCCTGAACTGCAGAAAACGGCACCTCCCCCATCGAACACCAGACTCTCACGGGGTAATTGGACTGCGTCTGCACCACGATAGGTCCGCTTGAATTCCTGGAAAATTCCAAGGAAGGCAGTCCCAGAGCGTCATCTACATCGTTTGCCCACCCGGTCAGCTTTATCACGCCATCTTCCAATTTTGCGTGACCGCTGATAATGAGCTTGGACTGCGCGCGCGTCAAGGCAACATAGAGAATTCGCAAAGCTTCGCACTTATCCTGGTCTGCATCCTGGAATTTTGCGAGGTTGTAGAGCATGGATGCAGGCTCGGTCTTAAACGTGACACCCAGATCATCCGAGAGGAAAAAGCTGTTCCTGCCAGCCTTCTCCTGCCGTCCAGCATCTGCCAGGACCACCACCGGAAATTCCAGCCCCTTGGACCTGTGGATTGTCATCAAGCGCACGGAGCCTTCAGCTTCCGCCGAGGCTTCGCCTTCACGCGCGCCAGCGTCATTTAGCGTTTCCAGCATGTCCAGAAATTCTCTGACCGTGGTCGCTTTGCTCAGTTGGGTATCGGCAATCAATTTATCAAGGTTGCGCCAGAGGCGACCGGCAGCTTTAATGGACTGCCCCTGCTCCAGCCTGACATCAGCAGTAGCGAGAATCGCGCGGTAATCCAGCTCATCCACAACCCGCTTCAAGAGTTCAGCCACCGGCACCCTGTCGACCAGAGGTATCAGTTTGTTAAGGATAAACAAAGCACGCTGGGCACTGGCCCGGTCTTGTTCACTCAGCAAGCTCAGATCTCCACGCAAGGCTTCGAAATAGGATCGATCGGATCGTCGCAGCAAGAAGAGAGCCGCATCGCTCAAACCAAAAGCCGGCGAACGCAACAATCCTGCAAAGGAGAGGTTATCCAGGGGATCCGCGACTGCCCTCAGGATGTTCAGCAGATCGCGGATCTCAGGGCGATCATAGAAACCTTTACCTGCCACTGTAACAAAGGCTATGCCGGCTTCTTCCAGAGCCTGTTCATAAAAAGGATACGCGGTTGTGGCCCGGAAAAGCAGTACAACTTCATCCCATTTGTTAATTTGCCCCTCATCCTTTAGCTGTTGCAAACGGACTGCCAGCGCGCGGGCGGCTTGCAGTCGTCCTGCGGCGGTGTCTTCCCCTGCCCCCAGAACATACTCAACGTAAGGAGAACGAACTGGATGCTTTGGTTCCTTGAAATTTGCCACAAGCGGCGTGTAAGGAACATAATACTTCTTTACCGGGTCCTCTTTAGTGCCGATAATGTGAGAAAGAAGATTTCCGGTGGCATTCAAAAGCTCTTCGTGCGCCCGGTAAGTGCGATCCAGGTCGACCACCAGGCCATCTTCATCATCGATGCGCTTCTGCTCTTCTCGGAAAACAGTGACATCCGCACGGCGGAAGCGATAAATGGATTGGCGCATATCCCCAACCATGAAGAGGCATCCGCGGTCCCCTGCCAGGGCGTTGACGATGTCGCGCTGACGTGGATTGGTATCCTGGTACTCGTCCACCATCACCACTTCCAGCTCTTCCCGCCATCGCTGACGGACTTCGGGGACGGCTAACAATTGCTGAGCATGAAATTCCAGGTCGTCAAAGTCCAACGCCTGTCTGAGCGTTAATTGGTCGACATATGCTTGCTGAACGCGATCAAATGCTAAGCGCAACAGGGGTAGAATTTCAGCAAACCTTTCTTCTGCCTCCCTGGTAGGTGGCACATCTGTGGAGTACTCGCCGCCGGTCAGGGGGTCGATGATTTCTGCAAAGAAATGCCTGAGTTCCGCGATAATTGGCTTCACATAGCTTGTCTTTTTTCCAACATTCATTGCCATGTAATTGCGCCTGGCATTATAGAGATGCACGGCGCATGCAAAGGGATCATTCTCTGCGAGCGCGTTTTCAGCTGACGACCAACATCCCAACAAATTTTGTACCATTTCCGCAAAGCCTGCACCCGCGTCTTCCAAAAGATCCCGCGAGTCAATTTCCCTCAACTCACTGATCGGATTAGTGATGAGAGGCGAATTCATGCGTTCTCTCAATTCGTCCAGCAAGCGGGAATGGTTGTCGATCTCTAAATCAAAGGTTTCCTGGGTCTCCAGCCGCCGCTCCAACATTTGCGCGAGCAGTTTGGTAAGATTGGCGACCGGGATGTTATACAACAAAGGCAGGAAGCGTTCCTCTTCCACCAGCCGCGCCATTTCCTCTTCCACGACCTTGGCTTTGATCGCTTTGGAAAGCCCGTCATCGATCACATCAAAGCGTGGATCCACGCCTGCTTCGGCAGGGTGATTGCGAATGATCTCTGCGCAAAGGCTGTGAATAGTGCCAATGCGTGCCGAATCAATCTGCGAAGAGAGTTTTGACCAATGGAGTCGCTCTGACTCGTCAACGGACTTCTCTTCCAATTCCATCAACTTTGATCGCACGCGCGAGCGCATCTCCTGGGCAGCCTTGATGGAAAAGGTAATCGCGGCAATGCTGCGTGGTTTTGTTCCGTCTGACAAAAGGCAGGTATAACGCGCCACCAGCGTGGAGGTTTTCCCGCTGCCAGCCCCCGCCGTGACCACCACGTCCCTGCCCCTTTCAGTCGCAGCAATTTGCTGTTTTTCGTTCAGTGTAAAAGGTTCAAAACCTGTTCAGTTCTGTGGTTAGTCATGGTTAAAACCCCGCTTTGTAACGCCAACACCAGGAAATTGCCGGGCAGTATTCCGGGCAGCCGCCATCGGGTGTTTTTGGCGCAAAATTGCCCGCCCTGGTGCTCTCCAGCACGTCTTTGATGTGCTCACTTACTAATTTGTAAGCTGCATCAGGACCTTTGATATCCCCGTATTTGAAGCTGGAAAGTTTGATGGCGCTGGCTTTAGCGTCGTTGATACTCCAATAAAAGCCTTCCTCAACCTCCCCCAGCTCTAAGGCGTCCTGGGCTGCCAGGGCATAAATGGGCAGTTGCAGGCGCGAACCGTTTAACAAGTCTAATGGAGATAAATGAGAACTGCCAGATTTGTAATCAATCACACGCAGCCGGCCTTCCGGGTTTTTGTCCAGGCGGTCGATTAGCCCGTGGATCTGGACAATATCTCCATCGATGTCAAACTTAAGCGGAGGTGCCTCTTTAATGCCAAAATTTTGCTCGAAGCCGAACGGCTCCCATGAACCTTTTCCCTTCTCCAAAGCCTCCACTGTTTTATGCAACTTCTCAAGTAGTTCAGCCTTTTCCACTTCCCAGAGTGCTGAAGGCCGAAAGTCGAATTTGTACGGTGCCGTCGCAAACACCTCCGCCGCTATCTCATCGAGGATATCAAGCGGGGAAATCTCATCCTGACCTGCGCGGATGTAGACCAATTCCAACACCCGGTGGTAGACGCTGCCGCGCTGTGTCACATCCAGACCCAATTCCGGAAGATCCTTGGGTTCAAGCTTGAGTGTGGCATCCACAAAGAACCTGAATGGGCAGGCTTTGTAGGTTTCCAGGCGGGAAGCGCTCCAAATATGGTCTGAAGAATATTTTGATGTAAGTTGATCGCAAACCGCCGACAGATTGCCTTCATAATCCCCTTGCGCAAGTTTGGCACGCCGTTGGTCGAGCACCTGGTGGGCTTTTTGTAGCCCTTGCCAACGCTTGGTTAGTTCCGTGTCCTGGGAATATTGCAGGTTTTGCTGTTGCACCGCCCAGAATAGCAGCTCATGGATTGACGCGGCATCCGATTGAGCCAGGGGCTTGGAGGGGTTTACCTTCGTAACAGAATTTTTGGTGAAGAGTTTTATGGTTGACTCCCAGTAAATGGAAGGTTCCCATTGCTCGCCTTCATCGGTGAGGTATGGGCGCGTCAGTAGCAAGTGCGTGTTAGCGCGGGTGAAGGCCTGGTAAAAGGTGCTGGCTTGGTGGCGCCCAATGCGTTGCTCCAAACCCAAATCGTTGCGCAGGTCTTCGTCCAGAAACGGATCGGGATTCTCAACGATCGGAAAAAGTCCTTCCGCAAGACCCAAAAGCGCCACAGCCTCATAACGAGCGCCGCGGGCTTCGACCATCTTGCCTACGAACACCGCGTTCCGGCGGGCAACCAAGGGCTCTTGCACGGGGGTGCCCACCAGGGTTCCTTGCAGGTCGCCGATGAATTGGGCATAATCCACCACTTCGATCCCCACCACGCATTCGCTCAGGACCAAGGCTCTCAGTGCATCCCCAAGGGAATCGCAAGCTTCGCGGTCACGTTCGCTGCTAATTCTCTCATAGAAGCCCAACCCATTAAGTGTGTCCTCAAGCCATGCTACCCACTCGGCTTGCGAGCGGTTGGTCCCAATTTGAGAGAACAACAACCAAAAATTTTCCAATCGTGACTGTAAAGCGGGCAGGTCGATGCCGGCTAAGCTTTTTTTGCGTTGGCGTTCTTCATCCGGGTGTTCTTCAGCATCCTTTTGCGATCTCTGCAGCATTGGCCAGGCTTCATCCCACTGTTCCTTGCCGCTGACAATGATCGCCTGTTGGCTGGCGTTCTCAAGGTCTTCCAGGTCTTTGGGCTCCAGCCCAAAATCAAAATATGGCGAACGCAGCGCGTTGAGCAGGCTGCGCGTGGGATAGTCCTCCAGTGGAAGCCGCAATAGGGAAAGCAGCGCCAGCACCGCCGGCGATTCGCTCAGCGGATCTGCCTGCGAGAAGTGCACCTTGATGCCAAATTCCTCCGCGGCGGAGCGCAGCAGCGGTTGATACATCTCCAGGTTGGCAGTGTAGATCGCGCATGCGCCTAGAGGAACCTGCTTGCGGATGTGCAGCTGCTTGATCCAGCGCAGGGCTTCGCGCGCTTCATCGGCTTGCGAGCGGGCTTCGAGCAGGAATGGTTTTGGCGTGTCCTGCTGCTTCACCTCACCTGGGACCAGTACGTGCTGCTGCATGTGCAGGATTTCTTCGGGTAAGCATGGTGACGCTTTGAGTTCGTGGATCTCTGGAGATAGGTCCCTTTTCAATTCTTCGAGTACTACGAGTGAACGCCCGTCCACCTGGCGCGTTGAGCCCACTTCCCCTGTGAGTGTGATCAATAGTTCGCCTGTCTGCTGGCCGAGCAGCTTGAGGAATTGCCTTTGGGCTGCGGTGAAAGAGGTGAAACCGTCGGCGATCACCAGGCTCAGGCGCGAAGCAAGGTTTGGATTGCTTTCGAGAGCCTTGATCGCCTGCCAGGCTTGCCCTTCGGCATCCACCCAACCAAGCGTCTCCAGGCGGGCAAGGAAACGATCGTAGAGGATTGCCAATTCACACCGGGCGGGAGAAGCTTCGCGCGTGTACTCCAGGAAGGTTGATGGTCTCACCATCGCGCTGCGCAGCTCGGCGAAGGCATCCCGCAAGACGGAAAGAAAGCCAGGCTTATCTTTGATTGCCGCGTAATGCGTTAGTTCGCCGGCTGCATGGGCTTCGCGCACGGTTTCCTGGATCAGGCGGTGCGAGAGCGCAGGGGTGATGACCGGGGCGAATGAGCCGGCTTCTTCCAGGATCTCCTGGTAGAAGTTACGGAAAGCCACCACTCTGACGCCCATTCCCCCGCCTGCTTCAGCCAGCCGAGACTTGAAATACGCCGCCTTTTGCGGATTCGGCACCACCACCCACACCTGGGCAAGTGGTTGCTCTTTGTGCAATGCAATGATGTGGTCGATGCAGTCAGCCGTCTTGCCTGCGGCCGGCGGAGCGATGATGAGGTTAGCATCTACGGAAAATTTGTTTTCAACCAACGTTCTTAACCTCAATCCACTCATCCTTGACCTTAGCTTTGGCAATGTCGCGGGATCGGATCGGTCCAATTTCTACATACTCACCTTGAACTTCAGCAAGACGTATCTTCCCTTTCTGGTTATCCATCAAAATAGCGAACCACCCATTGGACAACTGAACCCAGGTGCCCTTCTTCAGGTCGTCTGTGGTAACTGTTATATCTTTAGTCATCGTCATCCTCCACTTATTCAACGTCATCCGGGTCGAAATCCAGGGTGGCGCAGGTTAAAAGCAGGTCAGCACCACGTTTGGGCACATATGTATACGTTTCGGGGTTGAACATGGACAAGAAATGGTGCCTTTAGTCAATGATTTTTTGGTTCACGCGTTTTCACCTTCGATTGTGCAATTCCTCATCCTAATCATCATCATTATCATCGACATGAGGGAATTCATCCGGGTCGAAATCGAGGGCGGTCCCGGCCGTGAGCAAGCCATCATCCCGCATGCATTCGTAACCAAGCTTCTCCAACTCAACCACTATCTCATCCATATTCTCTTCACTCCTCGATGAATTGGATTTTTTGAGCTTTCGCATACTCGATCGCTGAACTGCCTTTTGGAGCGTGTATCACCACCTTGTAGCAACCCTCAAAAACATTCCAACTAAACGCTGTCTCTCTATCTCGAATCTCAACGTAACTCAAATTAGAGCATCCTGAGAAAGCTGACCTTCCAATTTCCTTTATACCTTCTGAGATCACGACAGAAGAGAGACCTGTACACTCGCCAAAAGCATGTGATCCAATCTGTTCCACACCTTTAGGAATCAATAAAGATACAAGTGCAGTACAACCTCTAAAAGAGTCCGCAGAGATATTGATCACACTTTGTGGTATCACCACCGACGTTAGCTTGGAGCAGCCATTAAAAGTAGCAAAATTAATTGCTTTCACACCTTCAGGTATCTCAATTGAAGTCAAGCTGCGGCATTCATCAAAAGCAAACATACCAATAGTCTCGACTCCTTTCGGAATCCCGACAGAGATTAGGTTGGTGCAACGGGAACATAAACCGGTACTGATAAACTTGACACCATCAGGAATTAAGATGGAGGTTAAGCTGGTGCAGCCCTCGAAAGTATAATCACCTAACGTTTCGACGCTATTGGGGATCAGGATTGAGGTCAGGCTGGTACAATCGCAAAAAGCTCCACCACCAATCGTTTTGATGCCTTCATTAATTTTAATAGAAGTCAGGTTATTACAGTTCAAAAACGCCGCTTCGCCGATCGCCTTAACACTTTCTGGAAGCACAATCGTGGTCAAGGCAGAGCAGCCTTCAAAAGCACGATTTCCAATTTTTGTGATACCCAGGGGAATCACAATAGAAGTCAGATCTTTCCTGTTCTTAAATGCTTTTGGTTTGATGGCTTTCGTACCTGGGGAAAAACTCAGGTCATCCGCATCTTGACCCTCGGCGCTCACCCGCCCCAGCAGTTCATCAAGATCGAAGTCATACAGGATCCAGTAGGAAGAATCCATATATTCAATTACTTTTTCTATTCTTTGGTCTCTTTCTTCATCAATATCCTCTTCGGAGAGTAATAGTTGCCCCTTATGGAAAACACTAAATCCGATCAAATCCATGTCTTCTTCTGTGTAAGTGTGTTGGATAATAACCTCAGGATACTTTTTTGACAATTCTAGACTGACAGGAAGCGAAGGTGCCCAAGCAGTACCAAAATCAATTGATAAGACCCCATCATCATCTAAATTCATACCGGATCCTTCTGGTTGTCTGTTCGTACCCCAATTTTCTATAAACCAGTTATTTTGGGTCTGATTTCCGTGTGGTGGCGGCACGATCAATGCAAAATCAAACTCACCATTTTCACCTGATTGCAGAAAAGCATACATTTCGGCGAGTGTTTCTTTATCCCCTTTGATCATCATATGGTTTCTGCAATAGTTTGACATTTCGTTCTCCTATTTTGTCTTGGCTATTCTTAATCAACTTGTGGATAGTCATCCGGGTCAAAATCCAGGGTAGTGCCGGCCATGAGCAGGTGGTCTTCCCGCCGGCATTCGTAGCCAAGCTTTTCCAACTCAGCCACAATCTCATCCATCTGCTTTTCATTCAACACCAGGATGTCACCCTTAGGAACATTCATATCCATGGCGGAGTAGCGCCTCTTGCGGCCAAACTTGGCTTGAATCTCCTCCGGCATCCACTCTGACATCTCAATCTCCGGGTAAGCCGGCAGGGTATCATACGTCACAACGTCATTAGGAGTGAAAGGCGTCTCAGGGGGGATATCATAGGGTGCATAATCGCCATCTTCAGGTTCGTCTGGACCTTCGTAATGGGCTGAGTTGACCAGGTAGAATTCGTACATCTCCTGCGACACCTGCTCCTTGAACTCCCCCCAGGTCTTGGCGGTCAGCAAAGCTTTGTTGCTATCTGCCAGCTCCTTCGCCCTGCTTTCGGTGACAAACAGTAGCCCTAAGTTGGTTATTCCGTAGATGATTTTCCTTTCTTCCATAACTCTCCTCCCAGCAGATGAATTTATTAATTCTATCATTCAGCTTAGCAATCGATGCCGTAAAGATTGGATAGCTTTCTGACAACATTTGTAACGTCTTCCCTCAATTTTTCAGGCTTCAGCACCTCCGCATCATCCGCGAACTGCAG
>JAXGPH010000042.1:0-9617 GCA_040767065.1 Anaerolineaceae bacterium
GTACCAGCGCAAACAAGCCGTGTTCAACCAGGAATGGGGCAAATATCCACATCAAGGTCGAAACCAGGATCAAAACGATCAAAACCGAGTTGACCACTCCCGAAGCCAGCCTCCATGCGCCTTTTTGGTCTTTGCGCGTCAGGTAGCCGGTGAACATCGGGATAAATGCAGACCCCAGAGCACCTCCAGCTGTCAGGTTGAAGAGCAGCTCGGTCACCCGATTGGCAGCGTTGAACGAATCCAGTGAAACGCTGGTGCCGAAAGCATGCGAGACTACCATACCACGCACCACGCCTACCAGGGTGCTAAGGATATAAGCAATCATCACGATCCCGGCGGCACGTGCGATTTGCCGCCCTGCCTGGGCACTCCCAGTGCCGCTTGTGTCCACCTGCTGTGGCAGGTCTTCGGGATTATCCACGCTCTGGATTCTCATCTGCTTCTTGCTTGAAAGCCACTTTAGCAGCTTCCCAAAATTGGTCCATTTCTTCAAAGCTCAATTGGTCAACGCTTTTACCCTGCTCTGTTGCTTTCTTTTCAATGTAAGCAAAGCGCTTGCGGAAGCGCAGGTTCGTCTCACGCAGGGCGATTTCGGGGTCAACCTTCAACCAGCGCACCAAATTGACCACCGCAAAGAGCACATCTCCGGCTTCAGCCTGTCTCTCTTCGTCCGTTTGGGCGTCTCTCAGCTCGCCCAGTTCCTCATGTACCTTGGCAATGACCGGGTCGATGGACTGCCAGTCAAACCCCACGCGTTTCGCCCGCCGTTGGATCTGATCCGCCTGCGAAAGCGCAGGCAGGCTACGCGGGATACCGTCCAGCATGCCCTTTTGGGTCTCGCCGTTACTCTTGCGCTCATCCGCCTTGATCCTCTCCCAGTTGGTGAGCACTTTGTCCACCGAGTCGGCATCTACTTCCGCAAAAACATGCGGATGGCGCCGGATCAGCTTGGCACTGATCCCCTGCAGCACTTCACTCATAAGGAAATCCTCATCCTCAGTCGCGATCTGGGCATGCAGACCAATCTGTAACAAGAGATCACCCAGTTCCTCGCGGAGGTGCTCGTTATCCTCCTGGTCCAAGGCTTCCAGGACCTCGTAAGCCTCCTCCAGCAGGTAGGGACGCAAGCTCAGATGGGTCTGTTCACGATCCCATGGGCAGCCATCAGAGCGCCGTAAGCGGGCAATGATCTGCTGAAAATCTTCAAACGACGCTCCCTGGCTCAAAGCCGGAACGTACAGGCAGCTCAACATGCCCAGATGCACGGACTGGTCGATCTGGTAGAGCGCCAGCTTTTCGACGATTTCATCTGAAGTGCCGGCATTGTGCACCAGCATCACGGGGTGATCCTGAGGGTAATTTGCCATCAATGTCAGCTTTAGTTCACTGGCTTCAAAGCTGCTGTCCAACTGCGAGATAATTGCCGGAATGGTTGGGGGGAAAGATGGCACCTCAAGCTGCGCCAGGAACAGCGCGTCCACCAGTACCATCTGCGGGTGCAGGTCGATCCCGAGCGCCGAACATACCGGCTCAATGAAGCTGACGCCGTCAATCACTCGGATCGGCAATCCACTGCCTTCAACGGCCTTCATAACCTCGCTGACCGTCTCTTCAGCCACAAACGGGCTGCCGGGCACGCCATAGGTCACCCCTTGCTCGCGCTTGCCCAACTCCAGCACCTGCTGGACGATCGTTTCGAGCACTGTGGCAATATCCTCGCCGGAGTCATAAATCTCATCAAAACTCCGGACCCGGACGCCTTCCGGCAATCCAGCGACAGCCGGATGGAATTTCGTTCGCAGCCAAATCTCATCGCACTGCTCAAGGTGAGCCCAGGCTTCGCGGGTTAAGTATTCTGCCCCCGCGGGTCCTAATCCAATAATGGTTATTCCTCTTCCAGTCATGAAATCAGCATCCTTTATAAACATGCAAAGGCTGCCCAGATTAACTTGGGCAGCCTTTCAATTGTAACATTCCTCGATTCCAACATACCAGACAAGCTGGCAGATGGGAACCAATCCTAACGCTTGGTGTAGGTCGGGGCCTTGCGGGCGCGCTTGAGACCTGGCTTCTTGCGTTCCTTAACACGGGCATCCCGCGTCAGCAAACCCTCGGCGCGTAAGGCAGGACGTACGCTCTCATCTGCAGAGACGAGTGCGCGTGCCAGACCGAGTTTGACCGCGTCGCGCTGACCGCTAATGCCGCCCCCCTGCACCTTGACAGTAACATCAAAGGCAGATACGCTTTGACCAGTGGCTTCAATTGCGTTCAAAATTGCGGAGACATCGCCAATTCGCGGGAAATAATCGGTCAGGGGCTTGTCATTGACAGTGAAAGTACCGCTGCCGGGATAAATCCGCACACGGGCAGTACTTTCTTTGCGTCGTCCAACTGCTTCTATGTATTGTGTCATAATTCCTCTTTACTACTTTTCAAAAATAGGCTGTGGATCTTGAGCCTGGTGGGGGTGTTCAGAGCCAGCATAGATTTTCAGATTATCAAGATAACGCGCTGTCAGTCGGTTCTTGGGGAGCATGCCGCGCACCGCCAGGCGAACGATGCGGTCCGGATGGGATTCCAATTGCTGCTTATATTCTACTCCATGCAAACCACCGGGATAGCCGGAGTGACGATAATAAATCTTCTCGTCAGCACGGGTCGGGTTGACGAGGATCTTAGCGGCATTAATGACCACCACATGATCCTCAAGAACCATACCGGGAGTGTAATCCGGGCGATGTTTGCCAATTAACAGCCCTGCAATTTTGGTCGCCAGGCGACCAAGGGTCTGACCGGAGGCATCCACCAGATACCACTCTCCAGTCACGTTTCCTTTAGGAATGTATGTTTTTTCCACTTTTACTTCTCCGTTTTCAAAATACATACCCGGCCTTGCAGGCTGGGCAAACAATCTTTCATTTATCCTCGTTAAAAGTTACTGCTTCCAAACTCAAACCGCGGGCAGGAGCCAGGCTGACAATGCCAGTACTGCCGGTTTCGAGCCCGAGCCGCACAGTCTCCACCGGCAGCTCGCCAAGCCCAATCCCAACCAGAACATACACAATCCGGCGCACCATGTGATAGAGAAAAGCATTGCCCACAATCGTGAAACTCATGCCATCTTTCTCTTCCACCCAATCCGCCGAAAAGATCCGCCTTCTCGTGGTGGCATCTTCCTTTAATGCTTTGCCGAAAGCAATGAAATCGTGCTCCCCAAGCAGGTCATTTGCTGCGGCTTGCATCAGAGAGAGCTCCGGTTTGCTGTCTAGCCGCCACGCGAACCTGTCACGCAGGGGGTCTCGTGCAGATTGCCAATAGAGCTGATAGCGATATTGTCGGCTCAAAGCGTCGTAACGGGGATGAAAATCCGCTGCAACTTGCTTGACACTCTGCACCGCGATATCTGCCGGCAAAAAGGCATTCAAGGCGTTCTGAAGGGCATAGTCCGGGTGATTCCATTCAAAATTGAAACTGACCACTTGCCCTTTGGCGTGCACACCGCTGTCGGTGCGCCCTGAGGGCAAGATTGCCCTGCCCTGCCAGCCCAGCCTGCGCAGGGCTTCTTCAAAGGTTGCCTGGACGCTGGTTTTGACTGCCTGCCGTTGAAAGCCGTTGTAATTCGTGCCGTCGTAAGCGAGGATAAGTTTGTAATGTGCCATGCCTTTCGTTTTCTCGTGAAAGGCTAATCTAACGAATCTGCTGCCTACTCGCCCACGAGCTCAAGCAGGACCATCTCGGCATTGTCGCCAAGCCTGGGACCAAGTTTGAGCACGCGCGTATAGCCGCCCTTGCGGGTCGAATAACGCGGAGCGATGTCATCGAACAGTTTCTTAACAACTTCGTTGCTGTTATTGCCGAGGCTGGCTGCAACCTGCCTGCGTGCGTTGATCTTCAGGATGTCATCGCCTTGTTGTGCGTTGCGCGCCAGCGTGATCAACTTTTCAGCATCTGGCTGGATGGACTTTGCCTTCGCCAGGGTAGTCTGTATTTTCTCATACTCAAACAGTTGTTTGATCATAGTCTTTCGCATGGAAGTGCGATGACCCATCGATCTGTTGAGCCGGTAACCTTTAACGTGATGCCGCATATCCTCTTACTCCACTTCTTCTTCTTTTTCCAGATAGCCCTTTTCGATCATAGCCGTTTTCAGCTCTGCGAGACTCTTGTCACCGAAATTACGGATGGACAACATGGCATTTTCGCCTTTGTCCAACAGTTCCAGCACGTCACCCACAGTGGTGATGCCGGTTCGCTTCAAAGCATTGAAGACGCGCACGGTCAGATCCAGGGCTTCGATTGGGGTTTCGATGATGTCTTTGCTAACAAATGTCGTCTCAATATCGGGTTGAATCGTGGGTTTCACGAGGGAATCCTCGCTCGTGCCGCTGATGATGTGCAGCTGCTCCATCAAGAGTTGAGACGATTCAATCAGCGCTTTCTCCGGCGAGATTGTGCCATCAGTCCAGATTTCAAGCTGCAAACGATCATAATTGGTGCTCTGACCAACGCGGGCGTTTGCCACGCTCCAATTTACGCGCCGCACTGGCGAGAAAATCGCGTCTACAGGCAGCACACCGATAGGCAATCTATCTGCACGCTCCCCAGCAGGCAGATAACCTCTGCCAGTCTCAACCGTCATATCCATTTCCACGTGGGCATCATTTTCATTGATGCTGAACAGATAAAGATCTGGGTTGACCACTTCCACCTCAGGAGGGCAACGTAAATCTGCCGCTGTGATGGTGCCTTCGCCCTTTACATCCAGGCTGATGGTGGCACTTTCCACGTTGTGGAGTTTGAAGCGCAGCAGTTTGATCTGCAGCATCACCTGGATGACGTCTTCGCGCACACCTTTGATGGTGCTGAATTCGTGCATCACATCGGTGATTCGGACTGAGCTGACTGCCGCGCCCTTCAACGAAGAGAGCAAAGTCCTGCGCAGCGCATTTCCGAGTGTGACGCCAAAGCCACGTTCAAGTGGGCTGATCGTAAATTTTCCATAGTCGCGGGACTCTTCAGTCCGTTCAATTTTTGGTGTTACCATTTCCATATTTCCTGTCACGGTTACCCCTAACCAGTCTAACGTTTAAGAAAGACTGAACTAGTCCTCAGATTAGCGTGAGTAGTACTCAACAACCAACTGCTCATTGAGATTGCCATCAATTTCTGACCGTTCGGGGTTGCGCAGCATCCGACCAGAAAGATTGGTCAGATCGCGCGCCAACCAGGTTGGCACAGTACGTCCTTCAGCTTCTTCACGCAGATTCTTGAAGTAGACCGTTTCCTTGGACTTTTCTTTTACAGTGATGACATCATCTGCCTTGACGCTGAAAGAGGGGATGTCTGCGCGTTGAGCATTCACCAAAAAGTGACCATGGCTCACCAGCATGCGAGCCTGAGCGCGGCTGGCTGCAAAACCAAGTCGATAGACCACGTTGTCCAGACGAGTTTCAAGGATGGTCAACAGGTTTGGACCAGTCTGACCTCGCATGCGCAGAGCCTGCCCATAAAAACGGCGGAACTGGCGTTCGGAAACCCCGTATATCCGACGCACTTTCTGTTTGGCGCGCAGTTGCTTGCCATAGTCAGATTCGCGACCTGGGCGACCGGCGTTCATTTTTCCATGCATGCCTGGAGCATAACTGCGTTTCTCAAAGGAGCATTTCGGAGTATAGCAACGCTCACCCTTGAGGAACAACTTCTCGCCTTCCCGGCGGCACAAACGACAAACTGCTTCTGTATATCTTGCCATTTTAATAATTTCCTTTTTCTTGTTTACACGCGGCGTTTCTTGGGAGGTCGGCAGCCATTATGGGGCACAGGAGTCAGATCTGTGATCATGCGCACACGAATGCCCAGGGATTGGACTGCACGAATTGCAGCTTCCCGACCAGGACCAGGGCTTAACGAATAGTTCAATCCCTGAAGACCCATTTGCTGGGCTGCCTTCACAGTTTGCTCGGCTGCCATTCTTGCAGCAAATGGGGTGCTCTTTGCGTGATCCTTTAAAACCGGCCGATCCGGAACTGCCCCAGCAAATAGTATTGCCCTGGAGATCCGTAATGGTCACGATGGTATTATTGAAGGGACGCAAAGACGTGCACCTGCCTTGCCGAAATCTGGCGTTTGACCTTACGCGAAGTAGTCGCGCGACGCGCTGTACGTGCTTGTTTTGCCATAATTCTTCCTCACTAAATCTTTACAAGTCTGTCACAGCCGGCTTCAGGTTGCCGCTGGGGAGAAAGGGAACCCCACCCCAAGCCTGCTGGTCAGTTCATTATTATTTCTTGGTCGCTCCACGGCGGCGTCCACGACCAGCGACTGTGCGCTTGGGACCTTGCGTGTACGTGCGCTGGTGCGGGTATTCTGACCGCGTACTGGGAGGTTGCGGCGGTGGCGCAAACCACGATAACAACCAATCTCAACCAAACGTTTAATGTTCATCTGACTTCCCTGACGAAGGTCACCTTCAACCTTTAAGGTTTTGCCCGATGTAATCACGTAGTTTCGAAACCCGGTTTCGGGTAAGTCTTTTACCCGGATATCAGGATCAACGCCAGTGGCTGCCAGAATTTCATCCGCAGTCTTTGGTCCGATACCGTAGATATACCGCAAACCGATCTGAATGCGCTTGTTGCGCGGGAGGTCAACACCTTCTATACGAGCCATAGTATGATTCCTTATCCTTGTCGCTGCTTGTGGCGGGTATTGGGACAAATAACATAAAGCCGACCGTCTCTTTTGACGATCTTGCACTTGTTACAGCGTTTCTTTATCGATGCTGATACTTTCATCAGTCTTAACTCCTTCTTCTATCCGCAAAGAATTTATTATATCTTTATCATTCATTATTGACAAGGTTTAGCTACAAACTGGTCAAAACCAGCGGGCCTTCCTTGGTTACTGCTATTGTATTTTCCTGATGCGCGGTCAACGACCCGTTCACAGATACAACAGTCCATTGATTGCGCAAGGTCTTGGTGCGCCGTGTGCCAACCAGCACCATCGGCTCAATCGCGATCGTCATGCCTTCACGTAGTAAAAATCCTTGTCCAGGCACGCCGTAATTGGGCAACTGCGGGCTTTCGTGCATCGCACGACCGACACCATGCCCGGTATAGGTGTGTGTGCAGTGAAAACCATGACTTTCCACATACTCTTCGATCGCCGAACCAACATCACCACTACGATTTCCTGGAACCATCAAAGACGTGGCAATTTCCAATGCTTTTTTGGTTACATCGATTAACCGCTGGGCTTCCGTTGAAATCTCGCCGACGCCAACCGTGAAAGCTGAATCGCCTACGAAACCTTCATAAACCGTGCCGCAGTCAATCGAAATAATGTCGCCTTCTTTTAGCTTGCGCTTGCCGGGAATGCCATGCACCATTTCTTCATTAATGCTGGCGCAGATACTCCCTGGGAAGGGCACCCCGATTCCGGGATCATAATTCTTAAAGGGCGAATAAACCCCATGAGCGCGCTGAAAGCTTTCCGCGACCTCATTCAATTCCCCAGTGCTTACGCCTGGTCGGATTTCTGCCTTCACAGCCTCAAGCGCCATGGCATTCAAACGACCAGCCTCCCGCATTATGGCGAGTTCCGCTTTGGACTTGAGATTAATACTGTTTTCGAACATTACGCTACGGCTTTCAGCAAATCTTCCGTGACTTGCTCAATTTCTTGTGTACCGTCGATCTCAACCAACTTTCCTGCCTGCCGATAGAAATCAATCAGAGGGGATGTCTGGTCGTAGTACACATTGATCCGGTGCAAAACCGTCTCAGGCTTGTCATCGTCCCGTTGGTAGAGGGGCGAACCGTCCACATCGTCCACCCACTTGACCTTGGGTGGGTTATAGAGAGCATGATAAACGCGGCCGGCATGGCTCATCCAGCGACCGCTGAGTCGTTCAACCAGCACATCGTTTGGCACGCTGATGAAAGGTACCAAATCAACCTTGCCACCAATTTCAGCCAAAAGGGTTTCAAACGCTTCAGCCTGGGCAGGTGTACGCGGAAAGCCGTCCATCACGGCGCCCTTGGCACAATCCGGTCTTGAAAGGCGTTCTTTTACCATCGCGATAGTCACACCGTCTGGTACCAGTTCACCTTTGGCCATGTAACTTGAAGCCAACTTACCCAGCTCCGTCTCCTGGCTCAGATTCTCCCGGAAGAGATCTCCAGTCGAAATGTGCACCAAACCCAGCTTTTCAGCCAGGATCTTGGCCTGAGTGCCCTTGCCAGCTCCCGGAGGGCCCAGCATGACGATATAAGTGGGTTTCTGATTCATTTTAAAACTCTCCAGCTTAGTTGATCAACCTGTCATCATAGCCGTGCATGCGCAGCTCGGTACTGATCAACTCAACCGTCTCACGGATAGTTCCTACGACGATTAACAGACCAGAAGCCTGCATCAGCTGCACACCCGCACTGTTATCGGGCAGGAAGTATCCCAAAATGTAGGGCAAAATTGCCACCAAACCGAGGAATAACGCTCCAGGCAGAGTAATGCGCCGCTGGACACGGGTCAGATAATCCTGCGTAGGTTTACCACGCACAACACCGGGAATCTGGGCACCTTGCTTTTTCAGGTTATCGCCATAGTTCTGCTGCTGGAAAAGTACGTCGGTGTAGAAGTACGCAAACGCAACCACCAGAACGAAGAACATGATTGGGTACCACCAGGTATCGCCACCAAAAGCCCTATAGAGCCAGTTGGAAACGTTATTAACCCATTTTGTTTGTGAATTGATAAAGAATGAAGACAAAATTGCCGGGAATGTCAGGAAGGACTGGGCAAAAATAATCGGAATCATGCCAGCCATATTGACCATCAGTGGCAGTTGGCTGCGCACTGGCATGGACATACGGTTGCCGATCCGCCGTCCTGGGAACAGAACCGGGATATTGCGCCGTCCACCCTGGACAAATACAATCGCCAGAATCGTCAGCACAAATACGATCAACACCACCGCAAATACCCACCACGCTTCTTTCGAGTTGAACATCTGGGCAATCGTAACCGGGAAGCGCGAGACAATGCCCGCGAAAATGATCAAGGATAGACCCTGATTGCGCAATCCGTATTCAGAGATCAATTGGCCAATCCAGATGCCAAACATCGTTCCGCCAACCATACTGATGATAGCAGCAACAGTCGGTAACAATCGCTCTCCAGTGAAACCCCATTGCTCAATGACTGTGCTGCCACCTAACATGGAGTTAAAGATGTTGATTTGCCCAAAAGCCGAAAGGAGCGCCATCGGAATGGTCAGAATAACAGTCCATTTTTCCATCCAGATACGACCTTCGCGGGGGTCATCCTTCATTTTTTGTTCCAACGCTGGGATAACCGGCGTGAGTAGTTGAAGGATAATTTGGGCAGTGATATACGGGTAAACACCCATGGCAAGCACAGAGAATCTGGATACCGCTCCACCAGAAAGCAGATCAAGCAAGTTCACCAGGTTACCACCAGCCCCAGTCTGCTGCGACAACGCGGCAACAGCGGCACGATTGATGCCGGGGACTGGAATGTTAGCTGCCAGGCGGTAAATTGCCAGCAACAACAGCGAAATCAACAGCTTGTTGCGGATATCCTCAGATTTCCACAGG
>JAXGPH010000043.1:0-9580 GCA_040767065.1 Anaerolineaceae bacterium
GCACTTGCGCTGGAAGTCGGCATCGCCGACTGCCAGCACTTCATCCACCACCAAAATTTCAGGTTCCAGGTGGGCAGCCACGGCGAAAGCCAGGCGCAGGTACATTCCCGACGAGTAGCGCTTGACGGGCGTGTCGATAAACTTTTCAACTTCCGAAAAAGCCACGATTTCGTCGAAACGGGCTTCGATTTCCTTTTTGTGCATGCCGAGAATAGCCCCATTGAGGAAGATGTTCTCGCGCCCGGTCAGTTCGGGGTGAAAGCCAGTCCCCACCTCCAGCAGCGAGCCCACGCGCCCGCGCAGTTCGCCGTAACCTTCGGTCGGATCGGTTACGCGCGAGAGCACCTTGAGGAGTGTACTCTTGCCGGCGCCATTGCGCCCGATGATGCCCAGCGCCTGCCCGCGTTTGACCTCAAAGTTGACGTCCCGCAGAGCCCAGATGTGATCTGCGTCGTTGGACTGATGCCGTTTGCCGCGCAGGGCGCTGCCAATGCGCGCTGCCTGGGCGGTGATCAGATCGCGCAGGGTGTCGGTGCGTTGCTGGGCAGCGCCGATCTTATAACGCTTGCCAATGCCGCGAACCAAAATGGATAAGTCGCTGTCCATCATCACACCACATCCGCAAAAGTTTTTTCCATGCGACGGAAGAAGAATAAACCGGTAACGAGCAAAAGTAAGACTGCCAGGCTGGAAATGACCAATGTCATATCCGGCGGAGAGCCGCCAAATAAAGCCCACCTGAAACCCTGCACCACTCCCACCATCGGGTTGAGACTGTAGATATACCGGAAGGTGCCTTCGGGGATGGTGGTGATGGGGTAGACGATTGGCGTGGCGTACATCCAGATCTGGATCAGGAAAGGCACCATCTGCTGCACGTCGCGGTACTGCACGTTCAGCGCGGAAAGCCATAAGCCTACCGCCAGAGCTGCCAGAACGCTTAGCAGGGTCAACGGGATGACCCACAGCACGTTCCAGGTGAGGGGAATCTTATAGATCGCCATGGTGATGAAGAGCAAAACTAAAGAAATGACAAAGTCCACCAGGGCTGCCAGCACCGAACTGAGCGGGATGATCACGCGCGGAAAGTAAACTTTAGTGAGCAGGTTGGCATTGCCCACCAGGCTGATGCTGCTTTTCTGCAGGGAAAGCTGGAAGAGATGCCAGGGGAGTAAGGCCGAAAGCGCGAACACCGGGTAGGGCAGACCGTCCGACTCAACCTTGAGCAGCACACCAAACACAAGCGTCATGATGGCGGTGGTGAGCACGGGCTGCAGCACTGACCAGGCAATGCCAAGAACGGCTTGCTTGTAGCGCACTTTGATATCGCGCCAGGTTAAAAAGTAAATCAGCTCACGGTAGTGCCAGAGCTCTTTCAGGTCGATCCCCAGCCAGCCTTTGGCAGGCTTGAGGGTCACCGTCTGGGCGGAGTTCAGATTAGCCTCTGCCATTCGCCCTCTCGTTGGCATACCAGGCAATCGTGCGCTTGAGACCTTCTTCGAAGTCGGTTTTGGCTTCAAACCCGAAAGCCTCACGGGCGCGGGTGGTATCCAGTTTGCGGCGGGGCTGACCGTTGGGTTTGGTCGTATCCCAGCGGATCGTGCCGTTGAAACCGGTCAGACGCGCGATGGTTTCGGTCAGGTCTTTAATCGAGATCTCAAAACTCGAGCCGATATTGACCGGTTCGGAAATGTTGTAACTTTCGGTCGCGAGGGTGATTCCCTCAGCCGCGTCTTCCACGTAGATGAATTCCCGGGTTGGGCTGCCATCACCCCAGGCAACGATCTCATCCGCGCCCTGTTCTTTGGCTTCAAGGTACTTGCGGATCAGGGCTGGAATGACGTGCGAACTGGCCGGGTTGAAGTTGTCGCCCGGACCGTAGAGGTTGACAGGCAGCAGGAAGATCGAGTTGTAGCCGTACTGCTCGCGGTATGCCTGCGACTGCACCAACAGCATCTTTTTTGCCAGCCCGTAGGGGGCGTTGGTTTCTTCGGGGTAGCCGTTCCAGAGATCTTCCTCTTTAAAAGGAATGGGGGTGAACTTGGGATAGGCGCAGATGGTGCCGATCGCCACGAATTTTTCGACGCCTTTCAGCCAGGCTTGGTGGATGAGCTGCACGCCCATCATCAGGTTGTCGTAGAAGAATTCGCCGGGCTTCTCGCGATTGGCGCCGATGCCGCCGACCTTGGCTGCCAGGTGGATGATGATATCCGGTTTGGCAGTGTCGATCATGCGGATGATGTCGGCTTCGCGCACCAGGTCGTATTCGGGATATTGCGGCACAAAGATCTCGCGCGCGCCGTGCTCCTTGAGCTTGCGGATGAGATGTGTGCCCAAAAAGCCGGCGCCACCGGTGACACAAATACGTTTAGTGGCAAGGTCCAAAGCCTTATCCATGTTCGCCTCCAGAGTAGATTGAAAGTGAGGGTGTGGAATCAGGCACACCTTCGGGTAAGATCAGTGCAAGTTTCAGACCGTCGATATTGATTTTAGGCGCATTTTCGCGCTGGGTCAACGCAACACCGTGTTCAAGGCAAGTCAGGCTGATCACCTCGGCAATCTCGCCCTCACCGAGGATGTGCACCTCGTTGTAGCCGGCAGCCTGCAGCTGTTCAAGGCAGCGGTTGCTGCGCTCGCGCACACGGCGGTAGAGGTCAAAAGAGGTCTTGATGTAGTCCACGGTCAGGTTGGCGCGCAGGGCGATGCCTTCGGGGGTGATGATGTAGCGCAGCTTCTTGCGCTGGGCACGCTTGACCTTGACGTAGCCCTTGGAGATCAGGCGCTTGAGGTGCCAGTTGATCGTGCCCACAGCCACGCCGAGCTCATCCGCCAGGGTCACCTGCGAGATATCGGGGTTGGCTTCGATGTGGGTGAGCATCTCCAACGCGCGCGTGTTTTCTTGTTCGGTCAGTTGTGTTTCCATATAATTCAGGAATTGAATTATAAGCGGATTGGGGCGATTGTCAAATGTGACAGAAATTTACAATTGATAGGTTACAATCATAGCAAACAGACAAAGCAGAACAGGATTGGGAGGGCAGGTCATGGCGAACAACAACGCGAGTTTGCAGAAGGCGGCAAAGGCAAAAGCGGACGAATTCTATACCCAACTCCCGGACATCGAAGCGGAACTAAAACATTATAAGGATCATTTTAAGGGCAAAAAGATCCTCTGCAACTGCGACGATCCCTTCGAGAGCAACTTTTTCAAGTATTTCGCCATGAACTTCAACCATTTCAGGCTGGCAAAACTGACCGCCACCAGTTATGTCGACTCTCCCATCGCTGAAGGGCAGCTGCCGCTTTTTGAAGTGCAGGGTTTGGGCGTCAGCCAGGAGGAAGGTAAAAAACCTTACAAGATGGAGATCACCGAAGTGAGGGATGAGGATCGTGATGGGGCTGTTGGGCTTGCGGACGTGGAGTATTTGCTTCGCAACCAGCGCAATACCCTCAGTTTACTGCAGGGTGACGGTGACTTTCGCTCGCAGGAATGTATTGAACTCCTCCAAGAGGCTGATATCGTCGTCACTAACCCACCCTTCTCTCTTTTCAGGGAGTATGTCGCACAGTTGGTGGAATACGATAAAAAGTTCATTATTATTGGCAGTAAGAACGCTATTACCTATAAAGATATTTTTAGTTTGATAATGGAAAATAAAATTTGGCTCGGAAATGGATTTTCTAATGGGAACGCTTTCTTCATGATCCCTTCACAATATGCCCGTGAGTGGGCTGACGGAGTATATGACCCCAACACAGGTTTGGTAAAATTCCGTAATGTAGGTTGGTATACTAATTTGGATTTTCCAAAACGTCATGAAAACCTGACACTCTACCGCCAATACGATCCAAAAGTCTACCCCCACTACGACAACTACGACGCCATCAACATCAACAAAGTTGCAGAGATTCCCTACGATTATGAAGGTGTTATGGGCGTACCAATCACATTTTTGGATAAGTACAATCCTGAGCAGTTTGAGATAGTAGGAAATGAACAAACCTTAAACATCTCAAAAGGGCGGGGTTACATAAATGGTAAGCGACTATATGGAAGGATTTTTATTAGAAAACGCAAAGGGGCTACGCAATGATAATCAAACTTGAAGAAATAACTATCCGCGAAGTGGCGGAGAACTACGTCGATAACGACGAAGAAGGCGTGCTGGGCTACGACGGCAGGCTCAATATCCGCCCGAAGTACCAGCGCGAGTTCGTCTACGACGCCGAAAAACGCAACGCGGTCATTGACACCATCCGCAAGTCTTATCCTCTTAACGTGATGTACTGGATGAAAAATGAAGACGGCACCTTTGAGGTCATGGACGGTCAGCAGCGCACCATCAGCTTCTGTCAGTACGTGCACGGGGACTTTTCGGTGGACAGTCTCGCCTTCCACAACCTGACCCAGTCTTCCAAAGACGCTATCCTGGACTACAAATTGATGGTCTATATCTGCGAAGGCACTGATGACGAGCGTCTGGCATGGTTTCGCATCATCAACATGCAGGGGGTCAAGCTGACCGAGCAGGAACTGCGTAATGCCACCTACACCGGACCCTGGCTGACGCACGCCAAATCGATCTTCAGCAAATCCATGGCGCCTGCTTACCTGCTGGCGAAAGATTACGTTAATGGTTCCCCAATCCGCCAGGAAATTCTTGAAACCGCCCTCAAATGGATCTCAAAAGATAGAGGCAAAGGCGATCAGATCAAGGACTATATGTCCGCACATCAGCACGACCCCAACGCCAACGAATTGTGGACCTACTTCCGGAACGTGATCGAGTGGGTGCGGGGCACCTTCACCACCTATCGCAAGGAAATGAAGGGCGTGGATTGGGGTTCGCTGTATGACCAGTTCAAAGACCAGCTCTACGACACCAAAGCGCTTGAGCGTGAAGTGAGTGAGCTGATGATGGATGATGATGTCACCAGCAAGCGCGGCATCTATCCCTATGTGCTCACGCGCAGCGACCGCACCTTGAACCTGAGGGGCTTTTCGTGGAGCCAGAAACGCTCGGCGTATGAACGCCAAAAAGGGATCTGCCCGGTGTGCGGCAAGCATTTTGAGATCGATGACATGGAAGCCGACCACATCACCCCCTGGCATGCCGGCGGCAAAACCGAACCCGCCAACTGCCAGATGCTCTGCAAAGACGACAACCGCCGCAAAGCTGGAGTTTGATTAATGGTTACATTAAGCTTGCCCGCTTTCCGACGCCTGACCAAAAAGAAAAAATCGAGCAGACTGCCCAGGCAATCCTCGATGCCCGCGAGCGGTTCTCTGAAGCCAGCCTTGCCGATCTCTACGACGAACTCACGATGCCTCCCGACTTGCGCAAAGCCCACCAGGCGAATGACAAAGCCGTCTGGGAAGCATACGCTAATGCCTGTCCTCTCGCCGACCAACCAGCCTGCATCATTCATCTGATGAAACTATATCTCAGATTAACAACTAAAGATCAAACGAAATAGCTTAAACATATTTAGAGGTAGATTTCAGGAGTCGCACGATGGAAATTCCAATTACGTTTAACTCTGATGAAAAGGGTTACTTTGATAGGGAGTGTCCAAATGAAAATTGTTTATATGTTTTTAAGGTTTTTATGGAAGATTGGAAAGAAAAAGTGTCAGATGAGGCAGTCCACTGCCCTATGTGTGGTCACACAGATACTTCAGATAAATGGTGGACTCAAAAGCAGTTAAATGATATTCACAAGGTGGTTGGGGATTATGCAGCTGCGGAAATACAAAAAGAATTATATAAAACCTTCAGAAAATTGGAAATTAGTACACGAAAGAACAAGTTTATAAGTATTACATACCAACCTGAACGACGATTGACATTCGTGAACAACCCTCTCGGGCAATCTCCAGACTGGGAAAGGGAAGTCGTTTGTCCAAAATGCGAAATGAGATACAGTGTCATTGGCACTGCTTTTTTCTGTCCATGTTGTGGATTTAACACAGTTGAAGAAGCATTTGAAGAATCTCTTGACTCAGTAGCAAAGATGATCGAATCACTTCGTGCCATGGAAGTTATGTTCTCGGAATCTTTTGGAATAGATAAAGCAGCAACAATGATTCGAGAATTAGTCGAAGATTGTCTCGGAAATGTAGTTTCCGGATTTCAGAAATTTGCTGAGGTCATTTTTCATCAATTATGCTCATCTGAAGTCCGTCCAAATGACTTTCAAATTGTTGAAAAGGGCAGTTGTCTTTTTTCTAAGGTAACCGGTAAAGGTTATGACACGTGGCTGACTCAGGATGAACTGTTCTTCCTGAATAAAATGTTTCAAAGAAGACATCTTATTGTCCATAATGGTGGAATGGTTGATTTGCAATATTTACAGAAATCAAATGACTCTTCTTATGTTGTTGGTCAGCGCCTCGTGATTCGAGAGTGTGACATCCTACAATTAATTGAATTAATTAAAAGAATTGCGGAGGGTTATAAAAGAATAGTTGTAGATATGTCAAAGTAAGGCATAAGTGTCAATTGCATTGGTAGAATACTAAGTAAACAGGAAAAACAACTTTCGGAAGGCGCAAAATGGACTTTGTAAACGTTTCATTAACTGCGATTGGCTTGCTTCTGGGTTTCTCACTTTCTTCACTAATTAGTGTCCTAATAGAATGGTTGAGTAAAAAGACTGATAACTCTTCGATAGAAACTCCTAAGGTTAATTCCATCTCACAAGAGAACGATCAAATACACTCTGCTGAAAATCGAAAGGCTCCAGTTGGACAGTTCACAAGACTGCGAATTTTTAATCTTTTATCCCCAAGATATTCAGAGTTTATTCTTGACGATATTATAAACATACTTAAAATTATTAGTTGTTTATTTGTAGTTGTTTTTTGGAATCTTTTACTGGGTTATGTATCGGCAACAGAAGGTATAGTAATAAGCAATAATTTTCTTAGAGGCTCTTTAAAGTTGACTTATTATTTTTTTCCAATAATTGGACTAAGCTCTGTATTACTTCTTCTGTTGAATATCAGGATGAGCGAAAAAGCCCTCCTTACAAAGACATCGCATATAGTCGCAATAGCATCTATAGCATGGGTGGTTTTCGTCTTTATCGTTACCGTGTGGCCATTATGAATAAAAAGATAAGAAGCTTATTCTTCATTCTGGTGGCTACTCTAATAGTTGTTTCTGCATGCGAAGAAGGCCCTATTAAATCACCTACTCGTGAAACTACACTTTCTTCACCTCCGACTGCTACATTTACCTCAACACCGACTGCAACATTTACCCCAACACCGACTAATACAATTACCCCAACACCGACTACAACAGTTACCCCAACACCGACCTACACACCAACACTGAGCATCTCCCCAACAATTACACCAGACCTCACTCTAGGAAAGTACAACATCGGTGTTTTCGAACAAGATCCGACGAATTGTGTAAAGGTTGATGAGACTGGATGGGTTTATGAGAATTTAGATCGGAGTGATGAAATTATTGTTGGATTACAGAATATTGGATTTACCGTTTCTAAAGTGCCACTGTCTGTGGATGTCGTTCTTGACAAATACGATGTTCTCTATATGACGAATGGTTGGGCATGCTCCGATGATTCATATGACTATTCATTCATTTCAAAAATTCGAGAATTCTTAGATGGAACAGGCACGGGATTGTTAATAGGTGATCCTAAACCGGATGGCTTTTATCCGCTTGATCTATTTCCGAATATTGTCACCGATTTTAATAAAATGACCTATGAGGATATTGAGGAGCAGGCAACACCGCAGATCGAATATAAAGATTTAACTAAACATTTTCAAGCTATGCTCGAAAAAGAGATAGATTCCAGATATCCAAAGGCAGAGACAAAACTGACAATAAGCATGAAAGATCCGCCAGCTAAGTATACATTTATTCAAGTCCTTTGCCACTATAATCCTAAACATTGTAGTCTGGTCGCTTCAAATGACCCAGAAAATGCTATTGCCGGTTCTCATGTGCCTCGTTTTATTATTATGCCAGGAAGTGAGTATTTGGTAAGTGATTTTGCTATTTCGGGTGAATTAATGAAGAATTTGATTCTGTGGTTAGCACATGTGCCAGTCAATTAGTGAAGTTTAGAAACGAGAATACGGTATAGAATGAGAAAAAAATCTGAAAGGCCCAGCCTTTGTTGCCGCCGATCTTGCGGGCAAAGTGGTGTTAATGGAGAAGATGCAGGTTTGGCATGCCAAGCCCCCATAACACCTTGGGCTTCCCTCAGGGGGAAGCTGGATCCCACCGCGCAGCGGATGGGAGACTGAAGAGGGTCATTACACTTATGATCGTGCCGGCGTTACGAAGTACCCCGCCGCTGGAAGAAGGCGTGGGCCCGCCGAGCACGCGCTTTGACCGTCGAAGATCCCAGCACGAAATGCGCGTGGAAAGGTCTCCACTCGTGTGAATGGGAGCCTGAAGAGAGTCTTCGCAGTAGTCAGGTCCTCCACCAAGATTCGATTTGCATATTAGAACATTTGTGCTATACTATATCCGCAATTCAACCCTCGCACCTTAACAAAAGGAGTTTTTACACTCAAACAGCCTTTCTGCACTATCAAAAAACAGTGTAAATAGTGTAAAAAGTGTAAAAACCCCCATAAAATGTAGGCCGGGTTGTGAAAACACAACCCGGCTGTTTCAATTTGCGTTCAATACGACAGCGTGCTACCTGAGGAGCAAAGGCAGGAAGACCTCGATCATTTCGGGTCCGTACTTAAGCGGGAAGAATTCAGCGTCCTGGTAAGGGGGTGCATCCGAACCCTGGCGGCCGCCCATCACCCGCATCCCTGGTTGACCAAACGTCGCGCCTTTGGTGTTTTCTGGCAGGATGAAGTCTCCGGCGTCAGATCGACAGCCAAGGGTATAAATCAAGCCAATGGCCGGAAAAACGCAACATCATAGCGTGCCTAGATAAGGCGAGGCCTAGATCCGTAGTGGTGAAGGCACTGGTTTGCTTGCGTTTTGCAAGCGGGTTTTATGGCGCGGGGGTGGATACCGGTTGAGTAAGCGCTTGAAGATCCTCCAGCGGGATGGCGCAGATCATGCCCTGGGCATCCAGTGTTCCGAAATTCTTCACCAGACCAAGAATCAACTTCTCGTCTCTGACCTGGGGGAATTGGGGCATGAGTTCCAGGGATTCTGTGTTGACAGTGATCCTGTGACCGTCATCCAGCGACATCAAAAATACAGTCGGAAAGGCGCTGGTTGGCTCACTTGGGTCTATCCAGGCCAGGTATTTTTTGCTGAGATCAAAATTGGAGGGCTGTTCGCCCTGGACTATCAATGGCCAGGAAAGCCCACTTTCGAAATCAAAGATTTTAAAAATCTCTGGAAGTTGGTTTGGACTCTGCTCAGACCAAGCCGCGAGAGGCCAGTCCATCAGAGGATGAGAGCCTGAAATTTCCATCAGGTCTGCGAGTTGCTTGCTTTCAAAGCTGTAAAACAGAATAGGCAATACTTCATCCTGCGCTTTACCGCTGACGCTCTGGCTGATCATCAGGTACTTTTCAGAGACTGCCAGTTGGTTGTAAGTCAGGTCAGATTCCAAACTCAGCA
>JAXGPH010000044.1:0-9249 GCA_040767065.1 Anaerolineaceae bacterium
GCCGCACTCACCAGGCTTGAATACACCCAGGAGGGCGTTCATGTTGGCGCCGTCGCCGTAGTCCAGACCTCCGGCGTCGTGCACGATGCGAATGACTTCGGCAGTGTTTTCGTCGAACAAGCCGAGCGTGTTGGGGTTGGTGAACATGATGCCGGCAAGCGTGTCATCGCAGAGCTCACGAAGCGCTTTGAGGTCCACATTGCCGCGCTCGTCCGAAGGCAGCTGGATGGGGTCAAACCCGAGCATGGCGGAGGAGGCGGGGTTGGTGCCGTGGGCAGAGTCTGGGATGAGGATGCGGGTGCGTTTGAGGTCGCCACGGTCTTTGTGGTACTTGGCGATGATCATCGTGCCGACCAGCTCGCCTTGCGCTCCGGCGGCAGGCGCCAGGGTGGCGTCTGCGAAACCGCCAATCTCAGCCAGCCAGTTTTGCAGGGTGTGCATCAGATAGAGATTGCCCTGGACGGTATCCTCAGGCTGCAGAGGGTGGGTGGCAGCGAAACCAGGGTAACGCGCCGTGGCTTCGTTGATTTTGGGGTTGTACTTCATGGTACAGGAGCCCAAAGGATAGAAACCAAGGTCGATGGCGTAGTTTTTCTGGGAGAGCTTGGTGAAATGGCGCACCACGCCGAGCTCCGAGATTTCAGGGAAGAGGAGGTTCGCGCGGGTGAATTGCTGCGGGAGTTCAGTTAACGGAACATCGGGCTCCTGGAAGGTGACACCGGTGCGTCCGGGAGAAGAAAGCTCAAAAATGGTTGGCTCACGCATGTTGCACCTCGCTCAAAACGTCTTTCAGATAGTCGATATCTTCGCGTGAAATCATCTCGGTGACAGCCATCAACAGACAGCCTTCGAGCTCAGGGTAGTCCTGGCTGAGGTCGTACCCGCCGAGGATGCCGTGATCCTGCAGGTATGCCAGCAGCCCGGGAAAGTTTTGGCCAGCCTGGACAACGAACTCATGGAAGAAAGGCGTGCTCTTGAAGGGGAGTTTAAAACCGGGAATTTCCTGAACCGCGTTGGCGGCGTAGTGCGCATTCTGGTAGCAGAGGTTCGCGACTTGCTGGAAGCCGGTTTTGCCCAATAAGGTCATGTAGATTGTGGCAGCCAGGGCCATGAGCCCTTGGTTGGAGCAGATATTGGAGGAAGCTTTTTCGCGTCGGATGTGCTGTTCACGGGCAGTGAGGGTCAGGACATAAGCCAGCTCACCCTGGGTGTCGACGGTTTCGCCGACGAGGCGTCCGGAAATCTTGCGTAATAAGGGATTCTTGACCGCAAAGAAACCAAGGTAAGGACCGCCATAAGAAAGCGGAATACCCAGCGGCTGACCTTCACCAACCACGATGTCTGCGCCGATCTCGCCTGGAGGGGTCAGGAGGGCTAAAGCGGTGGGGTTTACCACGACCGCTACGAGGGCTCCCTGGGCGTGAGCGGTTTCGATGAGCGGCTTGTAGTCGATGATGCGACCAAAGAAATCGGGGTATTGCACCATCACCAGAGACGTGTCAAGATCGATCTGTGCTATCAGGTTCTTCAAGTCGGGCTCAATGCCAGTTTCGGGGTCGTCCCCGACGATATGGATCTCATCGTTGGCTTGCATGTAGCTGCGGATGACTTCCCGGTATCTGGGATTGATCGCGCGGGAGAGCAGAATCTTGGAGCGCTTGCCGCGGAAGTGATGGTTTGCCAGGATCACTGCTTCTGCGGCGGCAGTCGCGCCGTCGTAGTGAGAAGCGTTGCTGACGTCCATGCCGGTGAGCAAGCTGATCAGACTTTGGAACTCGAAGATCGCCTGGAGCGTGCCCTGGGAAATTTCGGGTTGATAAGGCGTGTAAGACGTATAAAACTCACCGCGCTGCAGGAGGTTATCCACTGCTGCGGGGATGTAGTGTTGGTATGCGCCGGCACCCAGGAAACAGATGAAATCGCGGGTGGTGGCGTTGGCTGAGGCGATGCTGTCCAATTCAACAGCTGCTTCCATTTCGGAGAGCGGTTGTGGCAGGTTCAAATCAGGGAAACGGTTTTTTTCGGGAACCACGTTGAAGAGGTCCTCGATTTTTCCAACCCCGATGGTTTTGAGCATTGCCTCCACATCAGCTTTTGTATGTGGAGTGAACATAGGCTTAGCGATCCTGACAGTAAGCGTTGTATTCAGACGCATCCATCAATTTATCAAGCTCAGACTCATCATTGACCTGAACTTTGGCAAGCCAACCGCCAGTGTAGGGTTCGGAGTTCAACAGCTCGGGAGTGTCGGTGAGGACCTGATTGACTTCGAGGACTTTACCACTGACCGGGAAAACCACTTCCGCCGCGGCTTTGACGGATTCGATCGTTGCCAGGCTGTCTCCGACACTTACCTCATCATCAGGATCGACGGCGAATTCTACGAAAACGACGTCGGAGAGGGAATCCTGCGCATAGTCGGTAATACCAATCGTGGCGATACCGTTTTCAACTTTGACCCACTCGTCTGTTTTCTGATATTTTAGATCTTCTGGGACTAACATTTTGGCTCCTTTTAAGCTTGTTAATTAGAACGGAGGCACACTTTTTGTGCCCCTGTTATCTTTGATTTCAGAGGTTTAAGGGTTTGTTTACCTGAGAGTTTCACCATAGTCGGCTTGCCCCTTCGGTGCCTGAACAAGCAGGACTCTTCCCATTGGACATAATTTATTTTAGCGTTTTGTGGGGAATAGTCAAGCCAGTTTGTCCTGATGTCAAGTGCAAATTTTCCTGATGAGACTTCAACCCAGGTCTGAAAAACGTCCCGGGTGGGATTAGACGTTGAAACGTGAACCCCTGGCATAGCCGATCAGGGTCATGCCCCATTCTTTTGCCAGCTGGATTGTGAAGGTATTCGGAGAGGTAAGTAAGATCACGAGGGAGACACCCATGCGAGCGAACTTTTTCAGCATTTGCGAGCTGACGCGACCGGGGGTGAGCAAGATGGATGGTTTGAGAAATGGTTTTAGCAGCCAGATAAAGCCCATCAATTTGTCGAGAGTGTTGTGCCTGCCGATGTCCTCAGCTAACTTCAGAATGTTTTTGCCATCAGAGATAGCCGAACAATATGCACCGCGGTAGGTGGTCTCAGCGTCTTGGATTTGCATGACTTCAGCCAACGGGCTAGCAACAGCTTTAGCGTTCAAACTGACTTCGCGCAGGCAGGGCGTTTGGAGCTGTTCGAAGCGCTGCGCCGTTTGCCCACCGCCGCAGCCTGTGGTTTTAATCCAGATTGCGGGCTTGTTAAGGGGCGAAGCGGTGTCGATCTCTAAAAAATCGGCAGTATCGCAGACGTGCACGCGTGTAATGTCTTTGGCAGAGTTAATCAGCCTTTCATTGCGCAGGAAACCAACTGCCTTGGCATGGTTGGAGCAGGAGGTGTAGCGCATATCCATCCAGGGCTTGCCAGTCTGCAGTATCGAAAAGAGCTTGGCTCAGAGGTGTGAGTCAGCTATAAGTTTGGTTTTTGTATCCCGACCGATTTATCCTGGTCATCCTGAGAAATGACGAAGAATCTTGTCGGTTGGGAAAATGAACATTTATTTGTATGATGTCGGGTTGAGGCATGCCTTAACCAGGAACGGCATTTCTATCTGTCATTTGGAACAGGCAGGCTGTTTAGACAAGTATGATTGTTTACACATTATACAGGGTGATTGTTTACATATTCCAGGGCAGACACGGGGGTCTGCCCCTACAAAGCTGCCCCCTCCTTAACCCCTGGAGGTAGGGGTAACCCCCTGTGGTTACCCGCTCTCATGGCATATATGCGCTTGCTATTATGATCCAGAAGATTCTATGTGATTGACAAAAGTGTAAACAATCATCCTACACAAATTGTAAACCATCATTGTCCTAACACAGGCTTGTTCCCTACAACTTTTTCCTTACAACCTGTTCCCTGCAATCCCGGTTGTGAAAGCAGAGTTTTTCAACCTTGGATGCTCTTGACATTCAACTTAGTTACTGCCTGCTCAAAGGGTATCTGACTTGTTTGCGGTTGCCAATTGCCGTCAGAAAACTGCAAAAAAGAGATTTCGCTGCTTTTCATATCTTCACCTTTAATTTGCCCGGATGATACCGCCTCCGAGTACCTTCCCCTCTTCGTAGAATACCGCGCTCTGCCCGGGAGTAATGTCACGCAGGTGCTGATCGGTCTCCACCATCACACTGCTGTCAGAAGAAGCGGATACAGTTGAGCTCACGGGGTTTGCCTGATATCTGATTTTGACATCGCATGTTATAGGCAGAGTGGGTGCTGCACCGCTGATCCAGTTTACAGGACGCACAAGAAACTTGCTGCTTCCCAATTGGCTGGCTGTACCAACGATCAGCGTGTTACCTTCAGATTTCTTTTCGAGGACGTACAGGGCTTCAGTATAGGCAGGCAGACCCTTCCTTTGCCCGATGGTGTAAAAAGCCAGTCCCTTATGCAAGCCGAGCAACTGCCCATTGGTGGTCCTGATTTCTCCAGGTTGGGTGGCAGCAGGAGCGTAATCGCGCAGAAATTGTTGATAATTTTCTTGGTCAACGAAACACAAATCCTGGCTTTCGGGCGTGTGCGACACGGTTAATCCAAGGCTTTGCGCAATAGTCCTTACTTCTGGTTTTCGCAGTTCACCGAGGGGAAAGATCGTCCTCTGTAGTTCATGCTGAGTCAGGTTGCTAAGCACATAAGATTGGTCTTTAGCCAGGTCACTGGCGCGCCAGAGCTCATATTTACCATCATGAGTCTGAACTACACGCGCATAATGACCTGTTGCTACGTATTCAGCCTCATGTGCGTCAGCAAAGTTGATGAGCTGAGCCCACTTGACGGCACGGTTGCAGAGAACGCATGGATTGGGCGTTTCATTTGCCAGGTGGCTTGTGATGAACGCAGCTACGATCTCCCGCTGGAAGGCTTTCCGGGCATCCACGACGTGGAGAGAGATTCCTAATTGAACCGCCACTTGCCTGGCTGACTCGAGTCCCTTTTGACTGGTTCGGTTGGCATGCCAAAGCTGGAGGGTTAGCCCTTCCACGTTGTAACCTTGCTTGATCAACAAAGCTGCTGCTACCGCGCTATCCACGCCGCCACTTATCGCTACAATTACTTTTGCCATAGATTCTATAGAGCTAATTATAGAGGATTTCAGGCTGGGATTTTGCCGGTGTTCGCCTTGCCAAGGATTTTCCCGGCTTCTTCAACGTACTGCAGCGACTGGTGTCGGAAATAGGTGTTGTAGAGCTCCGCATAATGCCCCCCTTGCCCAAGTAAACCCTGGTGGCTGCCTTCTTCGATGATCGTGCCATGATCGAGAACGATGATGCGGTCAGCAGACCTCACGGTGGAAAGGCGATGGGCGATCAGGATGCTGGTTGAGCGTTGGAGGATCAGCCCGAGCGCTTGTTGGATCTGGTATTCTGTAAAAGGATCGATGCTGGCGGTGGCTTCGTCGAGGATGAAAATGGCAGGTTTATGCGCCAGGACGCGCATCAGAGCCACTAATTGGCGCTGCCCCATCGATATATGGGCGCCGCGCTCGCCAACCTGGGTGTCTAGCCCATTTGAGAAGGTTTCAAGCCACTCTCCGTTGCCGATTTGGTTTGCGAGGTGTGTGATTTCTTCCCGACTGATGTCAGGCGCGGCAAAACAAATGTTTTCTTCAACCGTGCCATCAAACAAAAAGGGTACCTGCGTAACAATGCCCATGTTTCGGCGCAGGGTGGGCAGATCGAACTTGCGGATATCGATGTCATCGATCAGGAGCTCGCCCTCCTGGAACTCATAGAAACGGGTGATCAGCCTGGCGATCGAGGATTTCCCGGCGCCGGTGTGACCTACAATCGCAATATTTTCTCCGGGGGCAATGTGTAGATCAAAATTGTCGAGCACCTTTCCGCCGGTCGGGTAGTTAAAACTAAGCTGGTTGAAATCAATTTTGCCGGTAAGACTGTCAACTTTGAGATTGTCAATTTGAATGACCGAATGTTTTGAATCGATCAAAGCAAAGATACGCTCTGCGGCGGAAAGGCCCGTTTGAACCTGAGTCCAGTAGGAAGTGACACTTAAGATCGGCATTAGGAAGCGATCGCTTGCCAGCAGGAACATATACCAGGCGCCGGCGGTAATAAACCCCTGGGTGACGCTGATCGCACCGAAATAGACCAGAACCGCAATACTAATACCGCTGATGATGCGCATCATGGGAAAAACGATTGAGAGCACAAGACCCCGCTGGACGTTAACTTTGAAGGAAGTGTTGTTGGAGGCTTTGAAATCCTGATAGATTTTTTCTTCCTGGCGGTAATTTTTGGCTACAGAGATGCCGCTGATTGTTTCTTTGATAGTAGCGTTCACGTTTGCCATGGCACGCATGCCCTGGGTGGTCACGCGTCGTGCCAGCTTGCGGAATTGGGAAACTACGAGCATCACAATGGGAACAAAAGCCATCAAAGCCAATGCGAGCCGCCATTCGGTGTTGAACAAGATGATTGCGGTCACAAATGATTGGACTGTGCTGCCGGCAACATCCATTGTCAGGCGGATAAGCAAGGAAAAATCGCTCGTGTCCGTGGTGATGCGGGAAACAATGCGCCCAGACGACAGGCGGTCGTGAAAGGCAAGATCCTGCTTGATGGATGCTGCGAAGGCGTCTACGGACAGATCACGATTCATGTCAGCAGTGATGCGTGTTAAAAGCCGTCTGATCACATAATAGAATAGAAAATCCATGACTTGCAGGAAGATAACTCCCGCTACCAGGATGGTGAATGCGGTTTCATTTGGTATGCCGGCGATACCCTCATCAAGGACCTTTGCGATCAGAAGGGGCGGTAAGGCGGCAAAAGAGCCCTGCAAAACAATGGTGATCAACATCCAGAAGATAAACTTACGATATTTTTTTGCATAATCCCAGATACGGCTGAGCAAAACTTTATTGGTGTATTGACGATCGTAGAGTTCACTGGTGAGACCTTGGTGGAAGCCCATTACTCTTTAGCCTCCGCGAAGATATTTCGGTAGGATTTCGAAGTTTTCATCAATTGATCATGCGTCCCGATGGCAGAGATGCGTCCTTTACGCATAACGATTATCAAATCAGCCCAACGAATCTGAGAGAGTCGGTGAGTGATGATGAAGGTGGTTCTGCCTTCCGATGCCAATTTGATCGCACGTTGAATCTCATCTTCGGTTTTGCTGTCGATAGCGCTGGTTGAGTCGTCCAAAATCAGGATCTTGGGATCCGTCAGAAAAGCTCTCGCGAGCGCAAGTCGTTGGCGCTGACCGCCAGAAATGGTTGCCCCTCTTTCTCCGATCACTGTGTTGTACCCATCAGGTAATTCTTCAATGAAATCGTGTGCCTGTGCTTTTTGCGCTGCGATTACAATTTCTTCGTGAGTAGCGTGTGGTTTCCCAAAAGCGATATTTTCGGCAACTGACTTTGAAAATAGAAAAATATCCTGTTCGATGATCGAGATCTGACCCCGCAGACTATCAAGTTTCCAATCCCGTAAATCAATCTCGTCAATTTTGACGCTGCCAGAAAAGGGATCATAGGTGCGGTTGATCAAGCGCACCAGGCTGGTTTTACCGGAACCGGTTTGCCCTACTATCGCCACAGTCTGACCGGGATTGACTTGAAAAGTAATATCCTGCAGATTTAGGTTGCTGCCATCATACGAGAAGCTGACATTCTCAAAATTAACCTTGCCTTTGATAACACCACTGTATCCGGATTCATTCTGGTCGAGATTATTCTCGCTATTCATGGTGAAAAGAAGTCTGCGCGCGCCGGCGAGGCCGAGAGAAATCTGCGAATAGGAACGGATGGAACTGTTTGTTGGAAAACCGAGCATCGAGAGACCGCTGAAAAATGTAATCACACTGCTCAAGGGGATCAACCCTTGCCTATACAGTGTCAACGCGTGCAGCAAACCAAAGCCCATCGCCAAAGCTAATAGAAGCAGCGGGATAAAGCGGGCTTCTATATCTCCCTGTTTGACATTCGCATTGCGAAAAGCTTGTGAGTTGACTTTGAATCGATTGATCTCTGCTTGTTCCTGAGAAGCTGCCTTGACCGTTTCAACGCCGTCGATATCTTCTGCTAGGCGGCTGTTGAGCGTACCGAATGTTGAGCGAACTTCGCGAGTGACAGGTTCAAGGATTTTCAGGAAGTGAGCTATCGACAAAAAATAGAAAATGATGAACAAGACAGGCGTCAACAGCAGGGCAGGGTGGATGGATACAGCAATGCTGAGGGGAATGAAAAGGAAGTTGATTGAACCCAGAACCGTGTTGAGTCCGGGACTGAAAATATAATTGACTTCGCGGATGTCGTTGGTGGCACGCGCCATGATATCGCCGATGGACTGCAAAGAATGGAAGGTCATGCTCTTTCCGAGCAGACTGATGTAAAACTCATCCCGCACATCACGTTCGATGCGTTGGGCAGTGACCTCAAAACCAAAATTGCGTAAAAACTGCAGGAAACCACGGCTAACCTGAGAAATTCCGACAATTGCGCCTGCTCGTAAAAAAACCGAAGGTAAGGGATTTCCGCTGGTTAAGTTTTCAAAAACGACACCGTATTGAAGCGCTGGAACTGAAGCCAGGGCAGCGTTGCCGATCGCTCCAATAATACCAACCAGGAAGATGTACCAATGGCGTAAAGCATGGGATGCCACCCAGCTAACCGCACTACTGCGCTTGGTTTTATATCGAAATGGGATACTGAATTCACTGATTGCCATAGTCAAACCGATAACCTAAAAGTTATCAAAGGGTTATTTTACCCGAAGCCAATCATTTAGGAGGTATTTTGCTCTGTTGACGGCTAAATGGGCTTCCTCATACCGAGAAAAGAATCTTGCTTGACCGATTTGAAGTCTGTGTGTATAATGTCCAAGTAATTAATATTATTAATCAGATTAATATGGTTAACGAATTAAGTCCGGTTCTCAAGTATATCGCAGATGCAACCCGTCAGGATAAGCCTGTCCCCAGCATATCCGAGCTAAGCGCGCAACTTGGCATCTCCAAAGCCAGCGTAAGAGAGCAGCTTGAAGTTCCAAAGCAACTCGGTTTTGTTGAGGTGCGTACACGAACCGGTATCCAGAAACAGGATTTCTCCCTCACCCGTCCCCTTACACTGTCAATGACCTATGGTTTGCGGGTCAATCCTGAGCTTTTCCAGGAATATGCATCCCTCCGGAGGAAGCTTGAAATAGCCTACTGGTATGAAGCCTGTGCTCTGCTTGAGAAAT
>JAXGPH010000045.1:0-8978 GCA_040767065.1 Anaerolineaceae bacterium
CCTGCCACTTTAGGGCAGACACGGGGGTCTGCCCCGACAGATCAGAATCTTGGAAGGTCATGCAATCACAACGCCTCAAGGTAAAAAAAGAACAAAAATTGACTAGCCTGTTAATGCTCGTCAATAAACCCGCCAAAAAACGCCCCGTTAATCAGACGGGGCGTTAAGTCTAAGCAAAGTCACTCCTTTTCGTAGGGCTCGCCTTCGGCGGCAGGGGCTTGCCCCTTGCCGATAAAGCCAGCCAGCACGATCATGGTGATGAGATAAGGCGCCATTGCCATGAATTGCGGTGGGATAGCGCTGCCCAAGAGCGACAACTTGGAGCCGATCGCGTCGGCAAAGCCAAACAGCATGCCAGCGCCCATCGCGCCGATTGGCATCCAGTTGCCAAAGATCATAGCTGCCAGACCGATAAAGCCCTTGCCTGCCGTCATGCCTTCGTCGAACCTACCTACCGAGCCGAGGGTAAAGAATGCGCCAGCAATGCCAGCTACCAAACCGCTCAGGATCACGCCCATGTAGCGGGTTCGAATGACGTTGATTCCCAGAGTGTCCGCTGCTTTAGGATGCTCCCCCACACTGCGAAGGCGCAGTCCCCAGCGGGTCTGGAAGAGCGCCAGCTGCAGCACAATCAGAATGACAAACATCAGGTAAACAAAGATATTCTGGTTGAAGAGAATTGGACCAATCAGTGGAATGTCAGCCAGTCCGGGCAATGGCACGCGCGTAAACATCTGGGGATTATTGAGTCCCTCGATGTGCTGCAGGAATTTTTGCGAGATAAAAGCTGTCATACCCGCTGAGAAGATGTTGATCACGGTACCGGAAATAACTTGATTGACCTTATATTTGATCGATAGCACACCCAGGATCAGGGCTAATACGATTGAAGACAGAATGCCTCCCAACAGCCCGAGCCACGGATTTTTTGTAACGCTTCCGACGATCGCTGCGACCATGGAAGCCATTAGCATCATGCCTTCAATCGAAATGTTGATGATACCGGAACGTTCGGCGAGGATACCGGAAAAGGCGCCCAGGGTGATCGGTACTGCCAGCAGAACTGCGCTGGAAAGCATTCCGGCGAGGTTTAGCTGCTTGTCGGCTGCCTGCCAAACCAGGAACGCGAAGATCAAGAACAGTGCGCAGATCCCTATCATCAGGTTGGTCCACTTTTTGAAGCCCCTGATCAACTGGAAAATTCCTATGACCAATGATAATGCCGCAAGGAATATCAGCGTGGTTTTCGAGGGCAAGATCCAGTCTGCCATCAAACCCTGGTCAATTCCGCCAGGTGTCATCACAAATTTAGTGAGAGTTTCCGCGGTTGTGTTTGCGGCGAAAGCAAAAAAGATCAGCAACCCGATCAGGATCTCCACAATCCCGATTACGATCTTCCTGGTGGAAGAAATCTCTTCTATGTGTTTGTGTTCAATAACGCGGGAACTTGTTGTCATGATTGACCTCCCCAACCACTCAGGAATATCTGCTGTTCTTCTTGTTTTGGCTTGGGTAAATGATAGATGGAGCGAATAATTGCCGGAGCAGCTACAAACATCAGGATAATTGCCTGAATGACATCTACAATATCAATCGGGATGGAAGAAACCACCATCATGCGCGTCGCTCCGTTGCGAAGCGTGCCGAACAGAATTGAGGCGAGGACAACCCCTGCGGGGTGGCTATTACCAATCAGAGCCAGCGCGATACTGTCAAAACCGTATCCTGATGAAAGACCGAGCGCCATGCTGCGGTTGACTGCCAAAACCT
This sequence comes from Anaerolineaceae bacterium, assembly GCA_040767065.1. Taxonomy (GTDB): domain Bacteria; phylum Chloroflexota; class Anaerolineae; order Anaerolineales; family Anaerolineaceae; genus Mesolinea. The sequence continues at coordinate 1,771 of JAXGPH010000045.1, forward strand.
GCACGGCGCCTGCCATACCAGCAAGTGCTCCTGAAAGGGACATAGCTAGGATAATCGATTTCGTCGTATTGAGTCCAGCGTAGCGGGCTGCGCGTGGGTTCGTGCCTACGGTACGCAGATCCAAACCCCAGGTCGTCTTGAATAAGAACCACCAAACGATATAAGCCACCGCCAGCGCGATGAAAAATCCCAGGTGGAAGCGGATCGGCGATGGAAAGAATTGCGGGATCTCCGCTGTTTTTTGAATTACCGGGCTGATTGGCATTCCGCCTGAGCCAGGGCGGGTCATCGGACCTGAAAGCAGCCATTCCGTCAGGCGGAAGGCGATCCAGTTCATCATAATGGTATTGATTACCTCGTGCCCCCCGGTTTTGGCCTTCAAAAAGCCAGGCACAAACCCCCACAGCGCACCGCCAAGCGCGCCTGCCAGAAACGCAAGCGGCATGTGGATCCAGGCAGGCAAACCGGTAATCGAGTAGCCTACAAAGGTTGCACAGGCGGCTCCAATAAAGAGCTGACCTTCCACGCCAATGTTAAATAGACCCGATTTGAAGCCAAGAGCTACTGCCAGACCTGCAAAAATATACGGAGTTGCTTGCACCAGGCTCTCGAGGAAAGGATTGAATGCCTGCCGGATTTCCTTGGCATCACCCAGTTTCACCGCATTGATCATGCGGATCGGGTCCCCAATTGCGCCGTTGAAAAGAGCTTTATAAGCCGTGCCAATTTCAGAAAAAGCAGTCGCAAAACCATTTCCGATGGACTCACCAAAAGCCGCGTAAACCGATTGACTTGTCACCGCGATCAGCAATGCTCCGATAATCAAGCCGGTCACAATTGCCAAAAGCGGAATGGCAGCCTTACCCAGGAAAGGTTTTCTGACATGTTCTGTTGTTGTCTGATCTTGGTTTATTTCTTTGAGGATCTCTTGCCCTAAATCTTTCTTTTGTTCGCTCATGTTATAGCCATCCGGACAATCTAAAAGGTCGCTTCCACAACCGCAGACTCATTGAACTGAATCGGCTCTTCCGGCACGATCCCTGCCATCAGCAAACCGATGTACTCTTTCGTAACGCCCTTGTTTGGTACAGTTGCGATAATTTTGCCCCTGTACATCACTGCCACCCGATCGGACAGCTCCATGATTTCATCCAGCTCTGGTGAAACCAACAAAACACCACAGCCCTCATCGCGTTTCTGTAGGATGCGTTTGTGGATGTATTCAATCGAGCCCACGTCCAAGCCGCGCGTTGGCTGTGAAGCCACCAAAAATTTGATCGGACGCGATAGTTCTCTTGCAATGATTACTTTCTGCTGGTTCCCTCCAGAAAGAGAACCCACTGGCGTAAAGGCACTCGGCGTGCGGATGTCAAAAGCCTTAATCAGTTTTTCGGCGTTCTCCAGGATCACGGGATATTGCAAAATTATACCCTTGGCGAATGGTTCTTTGTAGTAAGTGCACAGTACCAAATTCTCTGCTACCGGGAATGGCAGCACCAGTCCATCCGCCTGGCGGTCTTCAGGTACGTGGGCGGTGCCTAATTCCGTAATTTGTCTTGGAGAACACTTGGTCACATCCTCACTCAAAAGCGTGATTTTGCCTGATAAGGTTTTTTGCAGACCTGTAATCGCGTTCACCAGTTCTGTTTGACCGTTTCCCTGCACCCCAGCGATGCCGACAATCTCTCCTGAATAAATCTCCAGCGAGATATCATCAACAACAACGTTGTTGAACTTGTCAACCACCGTCATGTTCTCGACTGAACAAACCAACTCTCCAGGCTTACACTCAGTCCTGTTCACCTCGAGGTTTACCGCACGACCGACCATCATGGCTGCCAACGATTGTTTATCAGCTTGAGCAGGCGTTGTTTCCCCCACCACCGTGCCACGCCGGATCACCACGATACGATCTGCGATTTCCATCACTTCGCGCAGCTTGTGCGTGATGAAAATGATCGACTTCCCCTGTGCCACCAGTGAACGCATGATCTTGAATAATTGATCAGCTTCCTGGGGTGTCAAAACAGCGGTTGGCTCGTCGAAAATGAGTATATCCGCCTCACGATAGAGCAGTTTGATAATCTCAACCCGCTGTTGAACTCCCACAGGCAAATCCCGAATATAATCATCCGGGTTCACCTCAAGGTTATAGTGATTCGAGATTTCCAGAATGCGATCAGCCGCTTTTTTACGATCCAAAAAACCGGCTTGCTTCACAGGCTCATTGCCCAGCATTACGTTCTCGGTCACCGTGAAAACCGGGATCAGCATGAAGTGTTGATGCACCATGCCGATGCCATGGCTGATCGCATCCATGGGGGAAGTACATGTCACCTTCTCGCCGTTCACCCAGATCTCCCCTTCATCCGGCTGGTAAAGGCCGTAGAGAATGTTCATCAGGGTTGATTTGCCAGCACCATTTTCACCCAATAAGGCCAAAATTTCGCCTTTATTGAGGGAGAGATCGATATGGTCATTGGCCAAAACCCCTGGAAACCGCTTGGTAATCCCTTTTAACTCAAGAATTGGGGTCATAGTTGATACCGTTCCATTCTCAGTGTTTTGTCAATCTTACCACAAGCTTAAACAAAATAAGGCTGGAATTTTTCCAGCCTTATTTGTATCCATACAACTTACTTACTTGAGTGTGATCGTTCCAGCTATGATGTCAGCTTTGAGCTGTTCAATTTCAGCTGCGAGTTCAGCAGGAACAAGGCTTTCGAGTTCATGGAATGGGGCGAGAGCAACGCCGTTGTTGGCGAGTGTACCAACCACATCACCGCCCTTAAAAGTGCCGTCGATCACGGATTGGATCACCTGCATGGTGGTGGCATCCATCAGTTTCATGACGGAGGTCAGAGTGATGTCGGCATATTCGGGGCTGGTGAGAGCCCAGTCAGAGTCTACGCCGATCAAGTATGCGTTACCGCGTTCCTTGATGGCAGCAGCAGCACCCAACCCAACGGGTCCAGCGACGGGCATGATGATATCAGCGCCTTCGTCCATGAGGGACTTGGCGAGTTCAGAGCCTTTTTGCTGGTCGTCGAATGAGTTGCTGAATAGACCAGTTTGGGTTGCGGGATCCCAACCGAGGACCTTGACATCAGTGCCCTTGACCTCGTTGTATTTAGCCACACCCTTGTAGAAGCCATCCATAAAGATAGTCACCGTGGGGATGGGCAGCCCGCCGAAGGTGCCTACGACACCTGTTTTGGAGACGCCAGCAGCGAGGTAGCCAGCCAGGAAGGCAGCTTCATCCGTGTTGAAGATCTGACCCACCACATTGGGAATGGCGGGATCGTAGTTGTAATCGACGATGGAGAACTTGATGTCGGGATTGGCCTCAGCAGCAGCCTTGGTGGCATCACCAATGAGGAAGCCGACGGTGACAATCAGATCACATTTTTCCTCAATGAAGGCATTGAGGTTCTTCTCGTAATCAGCCACTTCTTTGGACTCGAGGTATTTGGCTTCAATACCAAATTGAGCCTGGGCGTCGGTAATGCCCTTCCATGCAGTCGCATTGAAGGATTTGTCATCGATACCACCGGTATCGGTGATCTGGCAAACCTTGATTTTAGCAGTGGGCTCCTCAGATGCGGCGGGGGGCTCGGTGGGTGTCGCGCAGGCTGCGAGCAGCATGCTGCCGACGATTAAAACGGACAAGATGGCGAACAACTTTTTTGTCATATTTTCCTAATCTCCTTCTATAGATTAACGTTAGTTACCGGGGGTTACCGGTATGTAAAAGTAAATTAAGTATAAGTCAGTAGACTAAAGACCGCAAGTGGAATTTGCGGTCTTTTTGGCAGTCATTGAATTATTTCATGATCTGTTCCGATTTTGCTTCACCAGATTTCATCCCAAGGATCGAGATCAGGGCGGCAAGCATGAAGATCGGTCCGATGATAAAGATCGAGGCATAGTTATCGCCGGTTAATTTGACGATCCAGCCGTTTACGTTTGGCCCAACAATCGCTGCCAGGGTGGAAAAGAGGTAATAGAGACCAGTAAAGGTCCCAATTTGGGTGACATCGGTCAGGTCCACCACCACTGGCAGAGAGTTGATGTTGATCAACGCCCAGCCAAGCCCTGCTATTACCAACATCAATCCCACTACAGGAACAGCACCGAGTACTGGCAGTTTAAAGAGTTCCTGGGTAAGGGTTCCCGCTGGAATAAAGAAGATCGAGGTCATGACGATGATCATCACCACAATGCCGATGCTGATCGTGCGTTTGCGCCCAATTTTCCCACCGATCAATCCTGCAGGGAGCGCCATAATCACAAAGGCGAGCGAGTTGAGAGTCATTAGCGTTACACTTCGCCCTTCAGACATACCGAGAGAGTGATTGGCATAAAGCGTGATGAAGGTTTCGATCGCGTTCATCGCTACGAACCAGAAAAATATCGCCAGGAAGATGCGGATGGCGTCGTGTTGTTTATCCCGGAAAATCTGTGCCAGGCTTTTCCAAAGGTTTGGTTTCTCAAGATTGGGATTTTGGTCATAGATTTTTGGCTCGCGGATGAAGGCGAAAACCAGCAATACGCCCACCAGGATCAGCGCGGATGCCAGCCAGAAGGGGAATTGTGGTTGGATGTCGTAAAGCGTGCCGCCAATCAGGAAAGCGATGATGGAACCAATGCCGCCCATGAAGTTAATCACGCCATTTGCCTGGGAGCGATACTTTGAGGGGGTTACATCCGGCATCAAAGCCACCACCGGCGTGCGCCAGATCGCCATTGAGAGCATAAAGGTCATGGTGCAGGCAACAAAAAGCGGCAGACGCGCTTCGACCGGGATGTTGAGCAGTGGGACTGCCACCACCGGCGCAAGAAAGAAGGCAATTGCCGCAATAGGCGCGCCAACCAGCATGAAGGGCAGGCGGCGCCCAATCTTGGTGCGGGTGCGGTCTGAGATCGAACCGATCACCGGCTGAAGCAGCAGGGCAGCAATGTTGTCCAACGTCATGAAAAAGCCGATAGCAGCTGGATTGAGTTGGAAACGGTTTGCCAGAAAAAGCGGTACAAACGAGTTGTACACTGACCAGGCTACCATCACGGCAAAAAAGCCGAAGCCTAACAAAAATGTCTTGCCATAATTGAACTTAAGTTCTTCTTGCATTATTCCTCCGTTGATTGGCTTTCTTCAAGTTTTTGATTGATGTAACTGACTAAAAATTCCTGATCTTCTTGTGTAAGGGGGGCATTGCGCAAAAGATCCGGACGGTTTTCGAGCGTGCGGATCAGGGATTGCTGCCGTTTCCATTTAAGTTGCTCTCCCAGGTTGCCATTTTGCATCACTTCCGGCACGACCCATCCGCGAAATTCTGCTGGTTTTGTCCATTGGGGATACTCAAGCAAGCCGTCCCGGGAAAAGGAATCGTCCTGAGTCGCTTCTTCGTCTCCGAGCACGCCCGGCACCAGCCTGCTGACGGCATCCATCAGGATCAGGGCGGGCAGCTCGCCGCCGGTGAGCACAAAATCGCCGATGGAGACGACGTGGGTGGCGAGGTGCTCGCGGATGCGTTCGTCGAAGGCTTCGTAGCGCCCGCAGATCAACGCGAGGCGGTCGTAGGCAGCCAGCTCGCGTGCCATTTGCTGGTCGAAAAGCTTGCCTTGCGGGCAGAGCAGAATCACCGGGCAGGTTGGGGGAGCCCCGAGCACGTCTTCGACCGCGGCGAAGATCGGTTCGGGTTTCATCACCATGCCCCCGCCGCCACCGTAGGGGGTATCGTCAGTGGTGTGGTGCTTGTCGGTTGCCCAGTCGCGGATGTTGTGGGTGTGGACCTGGATCAGATTGTTTTGGATCGCACGTTTAAGGATGCTGATATCGAGGTAAGGTTGAAACACTTCCGGGAAGAGACTGAAGACGTCAAATCGCATGTAAGAATTTTAGACGATAGGGGGGATTTGGGCAAGCAGAAAAGCAGAAAAAGTAGATACCGGATTGCGCAGTTCAATCCGGCAGTAGTTTGCATATCAACACATGATCGTTCGTAGGGAAGGGGCTTGACCCCTTCCGCCACACACCCGGAACGGCACAAGGCCGTTCCCTACAAATTTGCCAACTAGCGGATGGACCAAGGCTTAGTAGTACAAGAGGGGCTTGACCCCTTCCTCGACCCGCCCAAATGGAACGGCACAAGACCGTTCCCTACAATTTTGCCACCTAGCTGATGGACCGAGGCTTAGCTGTACGGAGGGGGTTTACTCCCTCCGCGGATATCTATTTGAAAATCGCAATCCGGCCTACGAAAATACAAATCTAACAATGCCGAACCCATCAGGTTAAACCGGATTGAACCCCATTCGCTCTGCTCGGGGCAGGTGATGAGCAATCCATTTGTAGGCCGGGTTCCGTATTTGAACCCGGCAACGAACCAATTGCACGAAAGCCGGATTGAAAATCGCAATCCGGCCTACGAAAAGATAGGTGCCCGTATGTCGATCGATCCGGCAATTCTGTTTTTATCAACACAAGCCGGGTTGAAGTACGCAACCCGGCCTACGAAAAGATTACTCCCCAAATGAATACCCCTTTTGGTTCATTATTTTGATCTGTTCAAGGCTGGACTCTATCTTGATTTGTCTTGAATCACCATCAATGCTCGACCATTTCCATTGATCAACGGATTCAACATAACCGTGTTTGACAGGGTTGTAATGGATGTAATCGTAATGTGTTTGCATGTCTCGTTCATCCCGGATTGTGTGCTCCCAGAACCTTGCTTGCCAAACAACCAGGTCTGGTTGGTCAAGGTGTTTTCGAATGCTTTTCGTGGTGTCTTTTTTGATTTCCTTGATGATGTTTGAATAATTCCTAACCTCCTCTGGCAAACTCACCAAAAGGTGGATGTGGTCAGGTAGAATGCAAAAAGCGTCGAGTTCGAAGGGTTGATGGGATTTTACCTTGGTAATTCCAGCCATGAATAGTTCACACAATGCAGGGTCAAGAAATAGAGGTTCTCGATTTTTGGTGACCATGGTGAAGAAATAAGTGCCACCTTCAACGTAGTTGCGAATGTATTTTCTCATGCAAAGGAGTCTATCATTGTTTCAGTTGTAGGCCGGCTTCCTCAGTTGAAGCCGGCTCTGGTGGATATTGAAAAGTCGGGTTGAACCCCATTCGCTCCGCTCAGGGCAGGTGGTGCGCAATCTGTTAACTGTAGGCCGGGTTCCGTATTTGAACCCGGCAACGAACC
>JAXGPH010000046.1:0-8881 GCA_040767065.1 Anaerolineaceae bacterium
AGTCAAACTCGTGAAACGAGTGAGACAGAAAACATCCCGCTATGCGGGTGGTTGTGATTCGTCGAGCATGTTGCTTTCTAATCCAGTAGGCCGACGGCATAGGTGCCACGAAAGACTCCACCGACATCGACTGCGCCGGTTTAATCTCTGTTTATGCGGATTCACTTTTTTCTTTGGGATGGGAACATATCAGAATATCGTACAGACTTCTTTGAAACAGATTGTGATTTTTGCTTGTAAGCGTTTTGCTCCGATTGCATAGATTGCCGTTTTGGTCAATGTAAACGGAGCAGGTATCGCCAGAAATAATTGAGTCAATCAAATCGTTATCGCTCTGAAATTCCCATGCAATAGTAGGATAAGCCTGATCTTTACGTACTTGTTTTACTGCCAGATAAGCCAGATGGCGAACGTCTTCCGGACATTGTTCATCTGGGATCAGGACAGTAAACAAGGGGGAAAGCTGCTGTGTGCTGTAAAATAAACTACCGTTGGTTATGGCTTCAGCATCTTTTGAGCCGTACTGATACCACACGGAGTAAAGTAGGCCCTCGTTCCTAAGCGCTGCGCAGAGCTTAGCGGCGTTTTCCTCGAAACGGATCACAAGCATTACATTATAGAGGTCTGCTGCTTTGTCCAAAAAGGTGGTAGTAAGGTCATCAGCCTCGCAAAAAATGCAAAAGGCGCTGTCAGGATGTGCTTTCGCAAGGACAAGTGTAGTCTGTGGTTCGTTCAAAGCAAAAAGCATCCAGGTGTAGATGCCAAGATTTTCACCTTCACATATCAGTGAATGATATTTTTCAAGGGCTTCTTCATTTTTTTCGGTATTCATCTGAACGGAAACCGTCCACGGAATATTGCAGTTCATTCTTTCTTCATTACTGCGGATACGTTTGGCTCCTTCGGTGCAGCCGTTATAGCCAAGGTTCATGCTAAACGTAAAGAGCCTGTCTGTGTTTGTGTGGGTAACAAGATCCCGTATCAGTCCGTAATATGGACTGTTTTCGTTCTGCAGCATAGTCTGGGCAGCAGAAAAAAAGTCTCTTTGAAATCTGCCCTCAGACGAAAACTGCAAGGCTATATCAACAAGATTCCGAATGCCGCGTTCGGGGTCATCCTTGATGCTCTTCAAGGCTTTTCTTACGACCACCTCCACCAGCATTCGGGACATACTATTTTCCATCTATGTACGCTCCTTTTAAGGCGCAAGCCGCACTTTCATACTTCAATTGAAGGATACCCATCTGAGAGCTTTCCAACAATGGACAAACCACTCGCAACGTCCCAAAAGGTAACAAATCTTTTACCGCGTCACAATTTGGGACTTGTGCTTCTTTATGTCCAATGACAAAGTGAGCCTGCTTTTCTATAATCTGTTTGAGGTGCAGTAATGGAGGATATGCAATGATTGAAAAAGTAAATTCCGGCTATCCGGGTAAGCTGGCAGACAGGAGTGCCGACGCTATCGTGGACTTGACCTATGCAATGGAACCCGATCCTAAAATCGCCGTGGAAATATTGATTGGACATGGGAGTTGTAATGTCATTATCGAATCATCAGCAAAGAATGATTTATCGCCTATCACAAAAATCATTTGCTATATCGGCGGCGATGTAAAGGCGAATATCCAACAGATTCCACAGGACACTCATCTGTCCCAAAACCAAAGGGAGGGTCTGCGCCGTGGCGACAACGGCATTTTCAAGGGAGTGCCGCTGACGCAAGAGCAAAAACAGCTTTCAGAAATCGCACATCAAGTTTATGAGGAGTACCCCACTGATGGTAAGTACATTCTGAACGGCGACCAACCTACCATTTGCCAGAGCAACAAGCCTACAGAAGCGCTTCATGCCGAATATCCAAATGCAGAGATCAATCCCCCGAGAGATTGGACGGGAGGCACTGAAATTGACACAGGGGCTACCAACCTCCAGTGCGGTTCTGAGATGGCCGATTCGATTTCAGGCGGCGGACTTCACGGAAAAGACCTTTCCAAAGCAGATATATCCGTGAACATCCACGCTTACCTGAAGGCCCAGCGAACCGGTCAACCTAAACAATTGTGCTGCGCCATCTACGATAGCGAGATTGATGGCGTACCCCATACGGAGATCGTCACAGAATCAAAAGATTACGTTCACCCCATCGGTGGTTTTGAAGAGCTGGCCGAGGGGGGTCTGTTTTAACATTAATAAAAAGAAGAGGAGATACATCGAATGAGCAATTTTATCAAAGATAGCGCACAGGGTTTCGCTGTCAGCCACCTGTTGAAGTACATTGACAGGAAACCGCAGGAGGCTTTTCCGAAGCTGTTGGATTGGGCTGATCAGTTTGACAAAGACAATCTTTACCTGACTCATCGTCAGGAAATACGCAAAATCATTGAGAGACCCGACAGCAACTGGATGCGCCTGATTAACAGTTTCTGGACGGACGTCGACCCGGAGGTACGGAAAATATTTTTCCGGAATTTCATCGTTAACGCATCTCTGATGGGCACCCGCAAAATTGTTGCCAATCGCGAAAAATATGCCTGCAATATTCCCTGGGCTATTCTGATGGACCCCACCTCTGCCTGTAATCTAAAGTGCATCGGCTGCTGGGCAGCTGAATATGGTCGCACGTTGAATCTAGAGTATGAGGTGCTGGATGATATCATTCGTCAGGGGACGCAGCTTGGCACTCATATGTATATCTACTCTGGCGGCGAACCTATGGTTCGCAAGGGCGATATTATCCGTTTGTGCGAAGCACACCCCGACTGTATGTTCCTGGCATTTACTAATGGCACATTGATCGACGAGAAATTTGCCGATGAAATGCTGCGGGTCAAAAACTTTGTTCCTGCCATTAGCATTGAAGGTTTTGAGGAAGCTACCGACTACCGACGTGGCAATGGCACATTTAAGAAGGTTGTGAATGCCATGCGCATCTTGAAAGAGAAGAAGCTGCTTTTTGGCGCTTCCTGCTGCTACACATCCAAGAACATCGACTCCCTCAGTTCTGAAGAGTACATCGATATGCTCGTAGAGGCCGGCGCTAAGTTTGCATGGTTCTTCCACTATATGCCTATCGGCAATGAGGCCGTACCGGAACTGTTGCCTCTGCCCGAACAGCGCGAGATCATGTATCACAAGATTCGGGAATTCAGAAACACAAAGTCCATCTTTACCATTGACTTCCAGCATGACGGCGAGTATGTCAAGGGCTGTATCGCCGGTGGCCGCAGTTATCTGCACATCAATGCATACGGCGATATCGAGCCCTGCGCTTTCATTCATTACGCCGATTCCAACATCCGTGAACATACCCTGTTGGAAGCATACAAACGCCCGCTGTTCATGGCATATAAACAAGGGCAGCCGTTTAATGATAATATGCTGCGGCCTTGTCCTATGCTGGAGAATCCCGAGTCTCTACGCGACATGGTAAAGAGTTCCGGCGCACATTCCACTGATATGCAGTCTCCCGAAAACATCGACGATCTGTACGCTAAGTGCAAGCCTTATGCAGACCGCTGGGTTCCCAAGGCGGACGAGCTTTGGACTGCAAGCAACGGCTGCGCGGGCTGCGATGGGTGCAGAAAGTAATAGAGTATTACCAGATATTCACAGACGCTTCGGCAGACCTTATTTATTAACCGTAATTAGGTCTGCCGCAGCGTCAATATGATCCCAATGAATGTTGTAAATAAAGTAACCTGGTGATCGGGTTATCGATTTGGGGGTGCAGCAACATGGAATTATTTGCGCTTTTGGTTTCCAGCATGCTCGTTTCACGGGATATTGAGAGTAGACCACTTTTTATCAGACGATCAAGAGGAGTAAATACCTGGCGATGGATGCGAAGCAAGTTGTGCTGTGGGGTAATCCGTTTTTGACATCGTCACCCAGGCAACATTATCAGCTGACCTAACGATGGCATTTCAGTAACATTTTAGATGAACCAATGCCTGCCTCTTGACCTCTGCTCAATTCTGCCTATAATTGCATCTAATCGATCAATAAAATACGTTGACGAGGACTAGTAGCCGCACATACGGTGGCACAGAGAGCAGGAGTTGCTGAGAACCTGCCCACACGAATGCGTCGAATGGACCTCTGAGTTGCAAGGAGAAAGCCAACAGGCAAGTACCTTATGCCGGAGATGCCACCGTTATCAGGGTAAAGGGTATCGCGACTTCGTCGCCGTACTCAAAAAGAGTGAAGCTGGCTTATTCCCTGTGTGCATCACCAGGGATTTTTTGATTAAACAGGCTGGTTTAACCGGGGTGGCACCGCGGATTGCTGACACATTCGTCCCCAGTGGATGGATGTGTTTGATTTAAACCAACAACCGAGGAGAAATGCCATGACAGATCAGGAACAAACCCGATACCACTTAGCCGAAAGCGATATTCCGCGTTTTTGGTACAACATGAACGCCGATAGCCCCGTACCTCCCACCCCGGTATTCAACCCTGTCACAAAAGAACTGATCACCAAAGAGTCTCTCGAAGCCCTGTTTCCACTCGCGCTGATCGAGCAAGAAACGACCATGGAACGCTACGTGACCATCCCTGAAGAAGTGCGTGAGATCTACAAACTTTACCGCCCGACTTCACTGATTCGAGCTCGCCGTCTCGAGAAAGCATTGGATACTCCAGCCCATATTTACTTCAAATACGAGGGGGAATCTCCGGCTGGATCTCACAAGTTGAACTCTGCCATTCCCCAGGCTTTCTATAACAAGATCAGCGGAACGCACGCGATGACCACCGAGACAGGCGCGGGTCAGTGGGGCAGCGCCCTGGCGATGGCGTGCCAAATGTTTGGGATCGACCTGGAAGTGTTCATGGTCAATGCCTCCTTCCTTGGCAAGCCTTACCGCCGCGTGATTATGGAAACCTTTGGAGCGCAGGTCTTTGCCAGTCCTTCACCAGTCACTAAAACAGGTCGAAGCTACCTCGAAAAGCGACCTGATCATCCCGGATCGCTCGGTATTGCTATCTCCGAGGCTGTGGAGGTGGCTGCAGAATCTGGTGGGAGAAAGAAGTACGGGTTGGGTTCGGTTCTGAACCATGTCATGCTGCACCAGACAGTGATCGGCGAAGAGGCACTCAAGCAGATGGACCTGGCGGGGGAATACCCGGATGTGGTTATCGGCTGCGTGGGTGGGGGCTCCAACTTTTCTGGATTGGCGTTTCCCTTTATGCGCGAAAACCTGAAGGATGGTCAACGTACCCGCCTTTTGGCGGTGGAACCGACTGCTACCCCCAGCCTGACCAAGGGGATATATGGCTTTGACTACGGCGACAGCGCCGGGATCGTGCCGATCCTCAAGATGTACACCTTGGGCAGCGATTTTCTGCCCGACCCAATCCACGCCGGCGGTCTCAGATACCATGGCATGTCCCCGATCCTGAGCGGGCTCTACAATGCCGGTCTGATCGAGGCTGTGGCGGTGGAGCAAAGGGCAGTTTTTGAAGCCGCGATCCAATTTTCCCGCGCTGAAGGCATCCTGCCGGCTCCAGAATCTTCTCACGCCATTCGCGCTGCCATCGATGAAGCCCTCGACGCGCGAGAGAAGGGCGAGAAGCGGGTGATCCTCTTCAACCTCTCCGGGCATGGGATGCTGGATCTTTCTGCGTATGATCAATACCTGCACAACGGTATGATCAACGGCAGAGTCTCCGACCTTCAGCTTGATGGGCTCTCTGAGCGCCTGCCAAAGGTAAAGTTGTAGACTCCGATTTGATTCATATTTATCGATAAAAACCCGGCGAATTGCCGGGTTTTTCCTTCAATTGTCTGGCAGATATTGAAAATTACTTAATTTTGCTTATACTATATTTTAATCAATTTGGACTTTAAAACTTCAGCGATTATCCTTGTAAGTCTCTTATCAGTAGGGGCTCTATTTGTTGATGCATTGCAAAGAGATTTACGCAATTTGAGTGCCTGTCATCATTAATCACTGTGGAGGGTGACCCATGTTTCAGCATCATCATACCCGTGCAATCTTTTTTCTTTCCGTAACTTTGGCGTTGGCTATGTTGTTGTGCCAGAACCATTCTGCTGCCCTGGCTAGCGATTTCACAAGATATAAATCGGATGGTGTGCCCCCAACGCAGGTAAATGCCATAACACAGCAAAAAGTTATCGCCCCAGATGGTACCGCGAAAGACGGTTTCGGTTATTCCTCTGCCATCTCAGACGACGGTACTACGGCTGTAATTGGCACCTACTATGTCGAGTTTGGTATCAGCTACCCAATTGGTCCAGGTGGGGTGTACGTTTTTACGAACAATGCAGGCACCTGGGTGCTGCAACAAAAACTGCCCACCCCAGATATGCCAGATTCTGACCTTTTTGGATTTTCGGTCGCGATTTCTGCCGACGGTAGTACGATCCTGGTAGGCGCGCAAGGCGGCACAGGCCCAGCAGAGACGCAAGTGCCTGGGGCGGCTTATGTCTTCACACGTATTGATGGGGTCTGGAGCCAGCAAGCCCTGCTTACGGCGGTAGATCGGCAGGTAGGAGACCATTTTGGCGTTTCAGTTGCGCTCTCAGATAGCGGTGACACCGCCCTGATTGGCGCCTATGTAGATGATGTTGGTGCAAATGTAAACCAGGGCTCGGCTTACGTCTATCAACGCAGCGGAACCACGTGGAACGAACAGGCGCACCTGATCAGTACTGACGGCGCCGCCGAAGATTACTTTGGACGTTCTGTGGCTCTCTCGGCAGATGGCAGCACGGCTTTGATTGGTGCTGACATGAAAACTATTGGAGCCAACACAAAACAGGGGGCAGCTTACATTTTTTCGCGCACCAACACGACCTGGAGCCAACAAGCCCGACTGACTGATTTGAACGGCGGTGAGTATGGCTGGTTTGGGGCTGCGGCAGCCATTTCTGCCGACGGTCAAACCGCACTGGTAGGTGCAGATGGCTCAGGAGGTTTTGTATTCACAGGTTCTGGCGGTGTCTGGACTCAACAGGCTCTCCTGACCGATCCAGACGCGGCATATCTTGGATGGGGTAATAGCATCGCGCTTTCTGCCGACGGCAACACTGCCTTGATTGAGGATGGCTTCACATTTTTGCGAAATGGCGATACGTGGGCTGTTGGTGAGCGTTTGTTAGCAGATGACAACCCTTCTGGTTTTGGTTCTGCAGTGGCACTTTCAGGGGATGCATCCATTGCCCTGATTGGTGCTAACTATGCCACCATTGGCACCAACCAGAAGCAAGGCGCTGCCTACTTCTTCACCAAAACATCATTTGAACCACAGATGTCAATCTTCCTTCCGCTGCTTGTACGCTGAGTTGGAATTGTTAGGTCAATATTCTGCCACCTTAAGGGTGAAGTAAAAGGATGAAAACCATCCTGGCTGTGATGCTGCGTCTCTCCTCTTGAACGCTGATAAACCGCATGCACTGCGTCGTTAGGTGTATATACCTGGCATGCAGCCAGGCATATGCTTACAAATTTAGCAAATCTTGGGTTATGACAGCAAAAGCGCTTATAATCCTAATTAGAAGTTGATCAATTTAGGCTTCCAGACCCGAATCCCACTTTGTCAAGGCTAAATAGAAATGTCCTAATTGATCACAGCAGTAGGCTTGCCATTTAGTTTCTTTCCATAAGTTCTCCAGGGGTGGTTGACAGGCGGAGATAAAGGCGTACGAGCAGCATGTTTCAAGTCAACGACAGGGGCAGGCCTGGCATACTGATCCAGCTGTATCAGTTCCAACTTGACCCCGTCCAACCAGGCAGAGACAAGGCCTTCATCATTGACGGTCACCAGCACTTCGCGCTTGGTGAGATAAACAGGATTGCGTTTGGTGACTACCTGGTAGGTTGTTCCAGCGTAGTGAAGTAAAAGGTCTTTGCTGAGTGTGCGACTGTCGTGGATGGAAAAGATGAAATCCAGATCCATCTGAGGGTCAAGGGGCAAGTGATCGTCCAGTAAGGACGCGGGTTGAATAGCGAATCTCTGGTTGTAATCACAAATGAACTCAGGCAGATAAGCATTGGCTTCCGCATAAGTACAGATGTTTCTCAAGCGCAGTTCATTGACCAGCCGTTCCTGACAGGTCTTGTTAGCCCGCTCGACCCTGCCTTTGGCCTGCGGCGAATTGGCACAGATGAGATCGACACCAAAGTGGTTCAAAGCTCTCTGGAACTGGGTGATGCTGTCTTTGGGGCATGCTCCCGTATGGTTATCTCTGAAAACGCTGAAACGGTCACTATAGAACGCAACGGGTGTACCTACCTGCTGAAAGTAACGTTTGCAGAGCTTACCATAGCTGAAGTAGCTTTCGGTATTCACAAACTCAGCAGCCAGGAGTTCACTGCCAGCATCGTCTACAAACAAGAGCAAACAGCCCTTAGGCCCCCGATCCTCCAACCAGGCATGATAAGAGCCATCGATTTGAACCAGTTCTCCGCGGCGATCTCTGCGTTCCCGTGGCGGGTGAACCTGTTTAGGTTTCTTGGGCTTGGCAATGTGCAGGTTCTCGCTGATCATCAGTCTCCGTAAGGTTTCTTTGCTCACCCTTATGCCGGTGGCTTCTGCCAGCTTCTCCCGCATGAAGGTCGGCTTGAAGCCCGCCATGATCGGCTGATGGATAAATTGCCTGATTTGTGCCACCACCTCTTCTTTTAGCCGTCGATTACCCGGCTTGCCACGCTGCAGCGACACCAGCCCTTCATTTCCGTCCTGGCGGTATCTTCTGAGTAGCCTCCTGACTTGTCTTTCGCTGATACCGAGGGTTTCTGATGCTGCTTTTTGTGTGATTCGCCGATCGATGGCTTTGTCCAAATAGGTCTTTCGCTTGAGTTCTTCTTGGGTCATTCTGATTGTCCATTTCATGTAGTTAATTTTCATGCCTT
>JAXGPH010000047.1:0-8666 GCA_040767065.1 Anaerolineaceae bacterium
GAATGAATTTGAGGGAAATGAGGGGGATTTGAAGAATATGCAAGCTGAAACGCGGAAAAGTTGCAGGGATGAATGCGTTACGGGTAATGCAAAAAACCATTGTACGGAATAAGTTGTCCAAAGCGACCCCTGCGGATTGCCTGTCCACAACTGTCAATTCTCGCCGGTTTCCAGATACCCTCCACTCCGTTGCGTGCACAGGCTGCGCTGGGTCTCTGACCGCCAGGTCTCCCATCGTCGATGCGGATGGGCACAAGGCCAATTTTTATGGATTGGATTCGAGTTATGCCTTTTTACCCAATCATCCCTCAATAGGACTAACCGTTACAAAAAAGCTAAAACCATCACCAACCGGTCTATGGCGCGAAAGCGTTGGCCGCAGAAAGCTGCATGACCTCCCAAAAGCCTGCCACGCACTCATCAAAACCCTCAGGTCCGGGGAATAGCGCTACAGCGAATTGGTAACCTTGGTTTTGGTTACCCCAGTAGACATGGAACATATCCGGAATGCCGGTGGCATTGGGGATTTCAATATCCAGGAGATATTCAATGCCTCCCACAATTTGCGTGTCTGATTTATATGTATACGGTGGTGAACCATCAAACCCGCCATCACGAAAGCCGTTTTCTGCAATAACACATTGGGGATAAGCTTTTGATATTAAGGAGTAATACTCTGTGGCCTCCCAATATACGGGGTCGTAGGTCAGATAAAACTCTGGGTAGACCCCATTCCTAAATTTTATCTGTTCATAATCAAAGGTAGGGGTTTCACCCACAATGAAGCTTGGGACAGGCTCGCTGGATTCTGTAGGAGAAACAGTTACCTCTTGGGAAGAGACTGTGTTTTCTGGAGGAGGGGCTGTCATTTCTGGGGGAGGGGTCGTGTTTTCTGGAGCAGGACTGGTTCGCTCATAAGCGGGTATGACGCAGGAGGTGATCATCAGGAGCGTTAATACGATGAAACCTTTTTTTAGGAAGTGACAAATATCTGCACTGACCTTTCCATTTTTTGCGTAAATCATGCGAGCACCCTCCTTTGTCTACAGGGGAAATTGATAGCTAAATTTTACTATGCAATCAAAGCGATAGAGGTTTTGTGGTGGATACCGGATTTGCAGATGGAGGATTACCTTGCCATGCGACACAGCCACCCCTCAACTCCACGATCGCACGGGTGTCGAGTCGGGCCTGATCGCGCCGGTGTCTTCATACCCATTCACTTCATTTCGGGCACATGCCGCGCGAAGCTTTTAACCACCAAGTCTCCCGTTATCATTGCGGATGGACACAAGGCCAATCCCTAAGGTGAGGTGCCGTCTTTGCGAGGAGCGTAGCGACGTGGCAATCTGCCGTTAAATTGTAGGCGGGAGCGGGTTGTGGCCAACGATTACGTGATTCAAAGCTTATGTCGGAGTGAGCCCGCGACAGGTATATTCTGGGTAAAAGGTCTGAGGCAGTCTCATTCCGACCTACGAAAAGATGTCGGATTGACCCCGCATGACAACACGCGGGGCAGGTACACAATCCGACCATTTTGAAGCAGAACAATTACCTCACAATCATCGGCAAATAGATTGGAAAATCAACTTGCATCACTTCATACTCATAAGCTCCCATGTCGCAGCGAGGCCCATCTACGCCATCGCCATCGATCGGGCGAATCACGCCACGCTGATCGGTTGCGGGGCAGTTCGAAGGATCGCCAGCGTCAATCGCAGAGCTGCCAGCACCTAATGCATGCGTGAAGCTAAACCCACCATTATCAGCCAGGGGACCCAAAAGCGGATCCGCGTTGATGTTACCTGTGCCTGCCCATCCACCCTGGACATCACTATAGGTAATTGTGACGGTGCTGAGAGGTTGATTGAAAATTTGGTCGGGTGTGTTGCCCCAGAGGATTGAATTTGTCACCACCGGTTTGGTGCTGGAGTACAAATTGGCCATTCCACCGCCATTCCCAGCCGAATTCCCTATGAACGTAACATTTGTCATAGTCGGGCTGCTGTCGTCATTAACCATCCCACCGCCGTAGTAAACGGCAGAATTGCCGCTGAAGGTGACATTGGTCAGGATCGGGCTGCTATAGGAATTCGACATCCCACCGCCTGATCCGAAATCTCCGGTGGCTGTGTTGCTGCTAAAGAGTACACTGTTTAGGACGGGAAAGCTATCCTCATTGAACATTGCTCCGCCAGAAGTTGTGGCAGTATTTCCTATAAAAGTTACATCGCTGAGTTGCGGGCTGCTATCGTCATTGTAAATCGCACCACCTCGCATTGTTGCCGAGTTCGCGCTAAATGTCACACTGCTGAGTGAAGGATTGCTGTACAAGTTGAACATCCCGCCCCCACTTTGTGCTGAGTTGCCGGTGAGGGTCACGCTGGTCATTGTGGGGTTGGAATTGTCGTTGTATATCGCTCCACCTTGGGACCCGGTATTACTATCAAAGGTTACATTGGTTATGGTTGGTTGACTGTTAATGTAGTTTGTTATCCCACCCCCACATGGTGCCGTGTTGCCGTTGAAGGTCACATTGGTCAGGCTGGGGCTGCTTTGATTGTTGAACATTCCGCCTCCACAGACAGTCGCAGAGTTGCCGCTGAAAGTAACATTGGTTAAATTGGGGCTGCTCAACCAGTTGTACATTGCTCCGCCGGACGTGGCTGAATTATTACTAAAGATAAGATTGGAAAGTGTGGGTCCGCTGGAATTGTAATTGTACATCCCGCCACCCAAAATATTAGCTGTGGATCCTGTATCAGCATTACCGGCAGTGATGGTAAATCCGTCCAGAATCGCTGTGGCGTCCGTTCCACTGCCAGTGACTACGTGATAGCTGTCGTCGGTGTTGTCGCCCTCACTTCCAATATCGCCGCTCAGGGTGGTGACGTTGGTCTCCCAATCTCGCTCACTGAGGCTGGTTTCGTTCCCGATAAAGCCGCCGTAAATAGCAACGCCAGATATCAGCTGAAAGGTGGCCTCGCGACCAGCAGGAACAGTAGGGTTGTAAGTGCCCTCCACTACCCAGATCTGATCGCCAGCTGTGGCGATCTCGAGGGCTGCCTGGAGTTTACAAGGGTCCGCCCAGGAGGAGCAGGTGGTTCCAGTTACGGCCGGCTTGACGTATAAAATGCTGTTCTGGATTTGAGGCTTGGCGGAAAAAGCTGAAGTGCTGGTCCAACCACTATTTAGAAATAGAATTGCTGTGATAATGAGGGTGATCAAAACTGCATTTTTGGTCTTCATTAAGATGTCTCCCTTGTTTTGAATCTTGCAGAAAATCAATGCAAGCTCTAGACTTCTTGACAAGCAAGGGGGTCGTGAATTGAATATATCCTGCCCATATTGCGCACGCAAAATTCTGTACAGCTTTTGTACAATGCTCGGTATTCTCTTCTGTTACCTCTGCCTATATGGGGATAATAATTCTGGATGTGAAGCGGGCAGTACTTGCCCCCACCCTGTTAAATCGACAAACAATGACCTATTTACCCGAGGCGGGCACGGCGTCCCGCGGGGAGGCTTTGCACTGCCGTGCCCCTACCCTGGGATCTCGCCGCTGTCCGGATACCCTCCACTTCGTTGCGGGCACAGGCTGCGCGAGGTTGTTGACCGACAGGTCTCCGGTTATTATTGCGGATGGGCACAAGGCCCATCCCTACTTTGAAGCAAAAATCACTGCCTCAGGACCATCGGTAAATAAAGTGGAAATCCTGGTTCGGTAGCCCCATACTCATACGCACCCATATCACAACGCGGACCGTCCACACTATCCCCATCAACAGGACGTACATAATTACGCTGGTCTGTTGTGGGACAATTGCCTGGATCACCGGTGTCAATCGCAGGGCTCCCGTTAACCAGGGCATGCGTCATTGTAAAGCCGCCATAATTCGCCAGGGGACTCAGGAGCGGGTCCTGGTTGATATTGCCCTCACCGGCGTATCCACCCATTACATCACTGCAGGTCACCGTTGGCAGGCTGGTGTCGTTGAAGATTTGGTCCGTGCTATTTCCCCAAACGATTGTGTTAGTCAGTGTGGGGTTGCTGTTAGAATAATTGTAAATCCCGCCGCCATTGGTATCTGCTGAATTTCCAAAAATAGTGACATTCGTCAAAATAGGGCTGCTGTTTCCAGTGTTGCCTATCCCACCGCCATAATCAGCTGCGTTCCCAGAAAATGTGACGTTCGTCAGGTTGGGGCTGCTGTTGTTATAATTCAGCATTCCACCTCCCATGTAGGCCGAGTTTCCAGAAAAGGTGACATTATTCAGCGTGGGACTGCTGTTTTCGCTGAACATTCCACCGCCAGAAGAAGTCGCATTATTTCCCGAGAAAGTGACATTGGCAAGCGTGGGATTGCTGTTGCTTGCATTGCATATTCCACCGCCCCAATCCGCTGAATTTCCAAAAAAGATGCCCTTCGTCAGTGTGGGATTGCTGTTTGAGTTGTTGCCAAGCCCACCACAAAAAATGGCTGAGTTTCCAGAAAAGATTAAGTTTATCAGGGTGGGGCTGCTGTTACTTTCATTGGACATTCCACCACCAAAATTATAAGGAATAGACCCATTCGCATTCCCCCCACTAATGGTGAACCCATCCACAATAGTACTAGCGTCAACCCCAATCCCGACTACCACTCTATAGCTGTTGTCGCTGTTTTGACCGATTGTGCCAATATCCCCGCTGAGGGTGGTGAGGTGGGTCGATGGATTACGGGATGCCCAATTTCCGCCTGCCGTGGGGAAGCCGCCATAAATCGCGACACCATTTTCCAAATTGAAGGAGATTGTGCGGTCGGTGCCTGTGGTGGGTTTGTGGATTCCCGCAGCCACCCAAATCTGGTCACCAGCTTGGGAAAGGCTGAGCGCAGTTTGCAAGTTACAGGGATTTGTCCAGGCAGAGCAATCTCCACTGGCAACCGGTAGGACGTAACGGATCGCACCCTGGGTTTGGGAATTGGTGGACTTGGCTAAAGCGTTATTCCAGCCACTAGTGACAAAAAGAAAAACTGCGAGCGTAAGGACGACCAAAACAACATTCTTGGCTTTCATGCAGATACCTCCCTCAGTTTTGAACGTTCGGCATCAACAGAAGAAATCGACAGGCTTTGATCGACCAGGAGACGGGCTTATAAAATCAGTCCACTCTTGGCTGAAAAT
Organism: Anaerolineaceae bacterium; assembly: GCA_040767065.1. GTDB lineage: Bacteria > Chloroflexota > Anaerolineae > Anaerolineales > Anaerolineaceae > Mesolinea. Next base: position 5,167 of record JAXGPH010000047.1, read on the forward strand.
GGATTAGTGTCTTTAGGGTAACATCTACTATTATAAACTTCTTTTGTAATCTGAATCAATATTCTTAACTTTTTGACTTCCAGTCTTCGCCACTTTCAAACCCTCACTTCTCGAATTTGGCCAACTGCTCCCCTGCTTCGCTGCGGCCACCAGCACTCATCTGTCCAATCACGGTCAGGATGCTGAGCGCGAATCTGGGCAACCGGAAAAAGGAAAAAAAATGACGATAATCACTTATCCATAAGTGGTCTGGAAGGGTCAGAGAAAACCTTTGTCACTCAGACTTTAAACAACCAGCACTACAAAGAAATACCCCCAACATTACGGACAATCTCGACCAGTCGTTTGCCAGCACTATCCCAATTAAGTTCCTGCATAAAACGTTGTTGCGCATTAGTTCTAAACAATTGGTATCGCTCTGGGGTTTCCATGAGAGACTTGATCGCTCTATAGTAGGCACTAGAGTTACTTCCAGCCGGGAGAACCAGCCCAGTTTGTTCGTGGATAACCGTGGTTGCCAGCCCACCCACATCGTTGGTAATAGTGGGCACGCCAAAAGCAGCTGCTTCACTTATGACAATGCCTGCCGCGTGAAAACGGGAAGGATGCAAAAGTAGGTTAGCCCATAAAAAATTACTGAAATAATCCTTTAATTTTTCTGGATCCTCTTTGTCATAAACTCCCATAAACCGGGTGTGAGTCGTATCCTCGCCTTTCATGCCGACAATTCTAAGTGCTGCAGGAATCCCTGCTGCGTTCAATTCATTTACGGTCTCGATCGCGATATCCACACCACGCAGGTATGGTCGTTTCCCTACAAAGAGTAACCTCAAGGGAGCAACTAACTCTTTTTGTTCCATCCCACTATCATGGAGACTCTCCGCCGGAACAAAAGCTGGGATCGGAAAAACCATTACCTTGCTGCTTGGTATTCCGTACTCTTTAACAATCAAATCAGCATTTGCCTGGCTGTAGGTTATGATCCTGGAGGCCTTGTTGACGACTTTTCTTTCCCAGTTCTCCATCAAACGATAACCCACACGTGAAAATTCTGCGGCCAGCCCTTTGCTGAAAGGGACTATCGAATCACACATATAAACCAGGGGAACACTTACATCCACGTCCACTAAAGGCGCACTATATTTGGTGAATATGACATCAGGCTTTGTTTTCTGAATTGCGGCATTGATGATATCCGCGCTTTTTTGAATATATGAGTGGGAATACTTGATCAGGCGCTTTTTTGAAAATTTACCATAAAGCTGCATCACAGCCTTTTCATGCCGCAAGGGTGGAAAATTCATTGGACCGACCAGATCCAGCTCTATATCAGGTTGCTTATCCAGCGCCATGTACGCGCCAAAATCATTGCCACTGTATTCATTTTGTGAGCGTGGGTCCCACCTGCCAGCGACATATAACACCTTCATAATTCCACCTTCCTTATATCCAAATATTCCATCACCAGGGAATTATATGTGCCATTCTTGATGAAGTATCCTGATTTCATCCAAACTTCCTTTTTCCCTCAAAGATATTCTAGCATATTGTCTTCAAAGGAAAGATCATCGTGCTCGAAGAGTATGCGCAGCCTGCCCCGTGTATTTTTGCGGGTTCAACCTGACTTTGGAAACCTAACTCTGTTGAAGGCTTACCCTGCATAATTTCTCTCTTCTTGACAGATATATCGCTTCGTGATATATTGCATTGTGATACATTAATGGGATGAATATCACTTGAAAGGAGTTCTCATGAGTCTTGAAAAAGCCCGAAAAAGGTACATACCGATGAGCGAAACGATGTTTTACATTCTTCTCTCGTTGAAGCAGGAGCGTCACGGCTACGGCATTCTACAGCATGTAAAAACGCTAACCAAAGGGCGGATCACGCTCGGCGCGGGAACTGCCTATTCAAGCTTGGGAAAACTCGAGTCAGATGGTCTGATTGAGAGCGTTAGGGAAGAACAAAGGCGCATCATATACCTCATCACACCTTTGGGGAAGCAAATTCTGAAGGAAGAAGCTCAACGGATTGCGGAGCTCTACAACAATATCAAGGAGGAACTGTGAGTGACAAGAAGATAGTTTTATTCTCGGTTTTTCGCCACGTAGTGCCGGCCGATTATGAAAATTGGCTTGAACAGATGGCTGCCGAAGGCTGGCACATAAACAAAATAGGACAGTGGGATTCGGTCTTCATGTCCTTCCAGCGAGGAATTCCAAAGAAGGTTCGCTTCGTTTACGATCCGCAGGTATCACCCCGTTCAGACTACATCCCAACTTACGAGCAATTCGGTTGGGAGTATCTTGGCTGCATGGCGAGTGCTCACATCTGGCGGATGGAATACGAAGGAGAACGTCCTCAAGCCTTTAGTGACCAGGAAGGATTGGCGGATCGCAATCGACGAAACATGATTGCTTTATCCGTTTCCATGGTCCTTTTCCTGGTAACGGTTATCGTGCTTGGTCTGTCGTTGCGCTTCGCTTCCGATTCCTTATCAAATAGCGATCGAAACCAACTGGTAATTGCTGCAATTTTCTTCGGGACGATATTTCTAGCGCTCGGCTATTTCATGCTACAGATGTGGAAGAACCGATCCCGATAAATCCCTCCTTTGACCCTTGGAAATTGTAAGTCCTGATCGCGCCGGCCTCCAGGTCGAGCGCGGGATTTGACCACCAGGGCTCCAATCATCAGAGCGGATGGGCACAAGGTCCATCCCTACGAAGAAATTCTTCGTAATGAGTGGATCACGATATCGAGTCTTTGTAGGTCAGGTCAGAGTGCTCGCAGAGTATGCGCACTTCAACCTGACGTCAGAGTTATTTAGATGGTGATGTTTTTTGCCAGCATATTCAACGTCAGGTTCAACTAAAGAACCTGACCTGCGCGTTGTTCTCGACAGCATCCAAGCAGGGCAAGGGAATTGATCGCCAGGGCTCCAATAATCTTTGCGGATGGGCACAAAGCCCATCCCTAAGAAGGGATTTACGTGGGTCGTCCTCAGAACATTGCAAGAGGTTTGACCGCTGGTTTTCAATCTCCTAATCAATAGAGAAAGGCCTGGTGTAATCGACACTGACCACCTTGGTCGGTTTTACCCTAATAATGACCGTTTGCCAGGCTGCTGCCAACCTTTGCGCGAACGCCCTCGCCTGAGCTGGATCATCATAATATCGTTCAAGGATCCTGACACGTTTTTCGAGGACATCCTCAAAATCAAGCTCAGCCTTCCCATACACCAAAACGGATTGCAGCACTGGCTCATCCGTGTCGATCAGCACCGTGACATGCTTATCGCGCCGGATGTTCTGGATTTTTCGCGCTGCCACCTGGGTGCCAAACAAGAATTCCCCGTCTTGATAGAGGTAATAGATCGGCGTGGCGTGGATGGATCCATTCGCGTTTAAGGAGCAAAACCTTGCCAAAAGCGGTCTTTTGAGAAAGGATTCCATTTCCTGTTCATTCGCGAACGGCGGAAATTGGGGATGCTTTTTGCT
>JAXGPH010000048.1:0-7979 GCA_040767065.1 Anaerolineaceae bacterium
CCTGGTCGATGGCAGTCGCAGAACGCATGCAGGCTACCAAGGGGGCAATTTTATCCCTGGTCACGGACGCTTATCAACGGCGGGATCGCGTGGGATTGGTGGTGTTCCAGAAGGACCGCGCCACGTTGGTGCTGGCACCGACCAATTCAGTCTTGTTGGCGCAGCGCGCGCTTGAAAACATTCCGGTTGGTGGAAAGACACCTCTTTCAGCCGGATTACAGATGGCATATGAGGTCATCAAACGCGAAAAGATCCTGCACCCGGATGTGCAGCCGCTGCTGATCATTTTGACGGATGGTGCAGGGAACGTCCCGCTAACTCCCGGGCGACCTGTAGCAGAAGAGATTGCGGAACTAGCTGGCATGTTTGCCAAAGAGAAGATCCACAGCGTGGTGATCAACATGGAACAGAAGGTGTTTGATAGCGGTCTGGCGCAGGAACTGGCAGACAAGATGGAAGCAGTTTGCTATACGCTGGAGGACCTGAAAGGTGAGACGCTGCTGGAGACCGTTAAGCGTGAAATCTTTGCCCCAACCCCGCCCACCTATCGGGAACTGGGCTAATCCCGATTGTTGTTTATTTCATCCATGATTGCCGCGGCTTTAAAAGGAAAAAGGATCTAATAGGATGCTCATAACCAAATATTTCCCAGATTAATCAGCAATTTTGTAGTTATTTTATTTGGTCATTCATAAATTAATCCAGCGAGTTTAAGAATCCATAATATTAGTTGATGCCTGAGAAATTTCCACCACTTCTCGCAGAGCAGTATTGTTTTGGTTTTTAGTAAATTAGCTCTGTGGATTGTCAGCGATGACGTTTACATCAGGAAAGAATTGGTGAATGGTACCGGCGACCCAACCCTGCAAAGTCTGGGTGGAAAGCTCGCACTCCAAGCAGGCACCGCCAAGACGGACTTTGATTGTATTGCCCTCAACGCTGATCAATTCCACCGAACCATGATGAAATTGCTCGATGTAAGCGCTGATTTGCTCAATCAAGCTTCGGATCTGTTCTTCGCGGGAATAATCCGGGGCAACATGGTTTGTCATATTAAGCTCCTTAAGGCTGATATGCTAATTTTATCATGCCTCAACGGAGATATTGTATAGCATCTGAACAGGGCGAGATTGAGGGCACCTTTAATAATATGATGGACAACCATATTGTGCTCTCAATCCGCTGTTACCTATGATCCTGGTCTTTTGTCGGAATGAGGGTTCTGTTCCCTCACCCCGACATTTATCAATTCGCCTTAGAAGGTGAACTTTAGGGGCAACTCTCATTTCTCCAATAACAATGACACTTTAATGGCGGATTGAAAGCACACCAAGGTCTCTGCAGAAAGAAGTTTGCAGTGCTTTCAAGCTCGCCACAAACATTTAACCCCGCCCTTGTTGAAATCGCCCTTAAGCCGTAATTTCATAGGTCCAGACGAAAGAAAGGTAGATTGCCATGCTGTTTCGCTCCTCGCAAAGACGGATAATTGTAAAAACGGGATTAGGTAAGAAGTGGAGCGGAATCCGGTTCAGTTGCGGACTCCGCTAATGGGAACTAAGAATCAAGGTCAGCGTAAGCCAGTCCAAGTTGCTCGGGCAGAACACGTAAGCCAGAAAAAGTCTCAAAGCTCAGGTCCCGGAAAGAGTTCCCGGTGTTTTGGTTGTAAAGGCCGAGTAACGCTGTATAGCTCAGGTTGATGCGTTGGTTCCAATCCAACCCAAGCAGGTCAGCGGTAGCGCGCACGTGCTCCGGGCTGCTTCCCTCAAGCTCGATGAAATTGCCGTAGGGCATCTCGTCCACTGAAGCCACCAGGTCGTTCAATTTGAAGTTTTGACGATACTTCTCATAGGTCATGAAAACCTGGAAGCCAAGCGCCTCGAGGATCGCCCGGGCAGTCTGAAAATTACTGACAACCACCTCCAGTTCAGTGCGGGATATGACTCCGTTCACGATTTCGCCCGGACTTTTGAAGGTCAAAATTGCCTGGTCGTCCTGCCGCAGGCGCAGTACCTGGGCGCGTTCACTTAGTTTGTGGTTGGGGGTATCGAAGCGTAGATTTGTCTCGAGCATGCGTGGGCGGAGCGTAAGGGCGCCCAGGCTCTCGATCTTATTAAGCAGGGCAGGCAGGTTGGAGATGAGGAATTTGACCTCAATTTCCTGATTAGACGTGTTCATTTAATCTCCGTTTCATTTGTAGTTGGCTGATTAATGCCAACAATAACCAGGCAGCATGCAAGCCAATCATCCAAATGGCGTTAGTGCTGCGCTGGGTGGGTGCCCAGAGTAAGAGTCGTTCGAGCCAGTAGGCAGTGATGTTTATCAGCACGCCTGCCCCTGGCAGCCACGCAGGCGCAAAGGGCTTACGCTTCAATATCAGCCAGCTGCTCAGATTTAACAGCCCCATTAATCCACCAGCAGCCATCAAATAAGCTGGCAGCCAGGCTTTCTGGCTGAAACCCAGGATGTCAAGGTGCTGTGTGATAGCGCCATAAAGCCGCAAAAAACCTGCCAGACCAGCCAAAAGAAAACTGAAGCGCAGCAATCTTTCGAAGAAACCCGGTTTGGTTGATCTCACTCACCATCTCCAGGCAGATCGGTCAGGATTCCCAACTCACGCAGAGCAGCTCTCACCCTGGACCCACACCCCGGTTTTACCAAAACAGCGGTGGGTCCGAGTGTTGCACCAAGGCAGCCTGACGCCTTGGACTCGCGCAGTTTTTCAAGCAGTTCAGGTTCTGCCAGGCGCAGCACCAGCAGGGGTTCAATGCGGGCTTCCAGTCCATGGGTTTCCCAGCGTGTGAGGGCTTTTTGCAGCACAGGTGGGATGCCTGGTTTGCCATATTTTCGCAGCAACGCCCGCAGGTGTTTGAGTTCCAAACCATGTTCCGCGGCTGCCTGCAGCGAGGCTGGTGTGAGTTGAAAAACAAAACGATCCGGGCGCAGCGAGCGCCACTCAGCAAAGCGCGAAAGCTGGTAGCGGGCAATTCGCGGCGCCAGCGGGGTCATTTCGAGCTTTCCATCCCTGCCAACCAGAACCGGCTGGTTCTCATCTGGCAGTTCGGGTTTTTCCTCCAGGTTGAGCAATTTGAAATACAAAGGCATGATCTGAAACACCTGACTTTCAGGTTGGTCTGTAAGGTGACCGGTTTGTACCATACCCAGATCGACAAGTATTTCCTCGACGAGAAAGCGAATATACTGTCCTTCCACATCCTGCCAGTGTTCAAAACCATGCAGCAAACAGGCATCGGGGTCAGTGCTGCTGATAATCCAGGTGTTGTAGTCTGCGCCGCTGCGCAAAAAATCTGGCTGGCATTGATAAATATCCTCTATCAGATCCTGCGTTTTGAACCAGGTATCGGTTGGGAGGGCATCCAGGCGGTCGAGAATCGTTCGGCGGGGGGCTAGCGCGGAATGCTGCCAGGTGCCCTCACAACGCAACTGCGGTAGCAAACGTAATTCGTCAAAATCCAAACATTGCGCCCAGCTTTGGACCAGCCATTTCAATGCATCTCCGCGCGGTCTTTCGAGGAAAACGCGCGCGTTCTCATTGGGTTGCCCGGTCTCGTCAAGCAAACTAAGTGTTTTCACCAGCGTCCGCAAAAGTTGCCAGTAGCTTGAGTCTTTTGCGCTTAGGCGGGGTAGTTGATCAACGAATTCCATACGAAGTGCGGCAAACAGTGTACAAATGTCATCCAACACCTGGTCACCCCGCATTGGGCAAGCAGTGACTTTTAAGCTTGACCAGGCGGGAAGTTGGCGTAGGGTGGTGCCCTCAACTTTGACTTGATCGGGCTCAGGCAGCCAGTCAAGGAACTCATCAGGGATGAAAGCAAACTCGCTCAGATCCTGGTTTTCGCGCAAAGCTGCCCTTCCGACAAGCCCAAGGTACCAGAGCTTCTCAGCCGTGTTTTGTGGAAAGCGATGGGGTTTTTCGCGCTTTCGGCGCGCCGGACCCATTGGACGGAGCTCACCATGGGCGTGCTCAAAAGCCTGCCAGGGCATTTTGCCGCCAATCGCGCCAAGATTAACGAGCGCGTCAACCGCTGAAGGAGGCAGTGAGGAAAAAACCTCTTCGAAAAGATCTTTGGAGGTCATCGCTTTAGCGAGTTCCACGAGAAAAGTGCGGCGTTCCACTGCCTGGAGTTCAATTCCCCAGAGCTCAGCGACATCCCGCAGAAAAGCAAGGTCATAACTTGCTAATAGAGTCTTCAGGTCCGGCATGGTGTTGAAAAGTATACATCAATCACCCCCTGGCTTGCGATGGGGTCTACTCAATTTTGATGCCCCTCACGCCTTCGATCGAAGAAATGACTTCCATCATATCCTCGAGCTTTTCATTACGGTTAAAGCGAGCGATGATTTCAAGGCGCATGTGCTTGTTCTTGACGCTTTTCTGCACGTTGAACGCCACAATTGTATCCGCCATTTTTGAGATAGTTTTACGTACCTCGCGGAGGATGCCTTCGCGGTCGTGGGCATCTATCACGACTGAGCGCATGATGTTGATACGGACAAATTTCTTTTCAAAGCGTTCCACCAGCGTCAATACGACGAGCATGAGTACGACTGCAAAAAGCGCAACCAGGTAATACCCATAACCAATTGCCATGCCAACCATGGCGGTCGTCCAGAGGGTGGAGGCAGTTGTGAGACCTTTTACGTTGAAGCCTAAGCGTAAAATAGCGCCTGCGCCAAGGAAGCCAATCCCCGAGACGACTTGTGCCGCCAAGCGGGCGGGATCAGAACCGAATTTGATGCCCATATTGATAGAGAGGATCATCACCAGGGCGGCACCCAAGGCGAGGATCATGTGCGTGCGCAAGCCGGCAGGCTGGCTGTCGCGTTCACGTTCAAAGCCGATCGCGCCGCCAGCGAAGAGGGCGGCTGTTAGTCTCAGACATATTTCGTATAAAGGTATCTCAGTCATCGTACGCTCATATCTTATGAAAATAAGATTCTACCACAAATATTAATAACATGTTAACTGAAGTTGAGGGTGTTTATTAATAGAAAATCAAAGAAGATTTCATCTTCATTCTCCTCATTCTATCTTTTGAAATAAAATAATTACAATTGATCTGTAGTAGGGGCGAAGCATGTGTTTAGACAAGTATGATTGTTTACACATTATACAGGGTGATTGTTTACATATTCCAGGGCAGACACGGGGTCTGCCCCTACAAAGCTGCCCCTCCTTAACCCCTGGAGGTAGGGGTAACCCCTGTGGTTACCCGCTCTCATGGCATATATGCGCTTGCTATTATGATCCAGAAGATTCTATGTGATTGACAAAAGTGTAAACAATCATCTTACACAAATTGTAAACCATCATTGTCCTAACAGCATGCTCGCCCCTACCTCCAAAAATGGTCGTTTCATAATGTTATTCAACACCCTTTGAAGTTAGTGCTTGACAAAATGAAGATAGTGCTGAAGACAGTGCTGAAAATAGTGAGTTGTAAGATAATGAGTATAGAGCCTCTCACTTAAGTGAGGCTGCAGTCTAACTGTTGTGCTTTCACGTCTATGGTTAGGCTGGCGATTGATCCTTGAGTTTCATGGCTGCAATCAGACCCAATACCAACAGGACCGTGAAGACGACATGGACCAAAGCACCAACTATATCTCCGGAGAGGATCGAAAACACCATATCCACCAAGTAGAAAAGGATGCCAACGATATAGATCGGAACGTTCCTGCGGCCTGAGAAAATACCAAAAAGTATGAAAACGATTGACAGGGCGATAATGATGCCCCAGATCAGCGCCGGGTTGGATCCTTCCAGCAGGCAGTCGATGTATTGGGGCGTTCCCAAGCCAAAGTTAAAGCGACTTTCGGAGTTGAGTTTGTCCATTACTTGATTAAAGATAGAGAAAAAGGCAATCCAGAAGAAGTAGCGGGAGCCGTTTCTTGCGCTTTGTTCGAGTTGAGCGCGTTTGGTGTGCTCAAGATTATCATTTGAGGGCGTTTGAATGCCGGGGTCAGAGTTGGTCATGCTTTCTCCAATAGTGTGATCAGATTGATTATAGCGGTTTTGGTCAACAGGTGTCAGTACGCTAATCACTTGTAGGACCGGATTTGAGTAGCTGGGGGTTGAAATCACCCTGCTGCCATTTACCCTGGCAGAGCGCCGCCCATTCGCATTCGCCGCAAACCTCAGCCAGCAAGCCTTGCCGCAGGATGTCATCGAACACACGCTGGCAGAATTCATTAAGGGGGAAGGGTGTGTCGGCTTGGAGAAGCATACCAGTGAGCTTCATAGTGCGCTGATCAAAAAGCGCGACTTTGGCTTCGTCCTTGCACTGTCCGTTGACATTACTAGGGCAAGCCAGGCAGAGGATGTCGCATTCAGTTGTGATTTTCAGCATCTGTCTGGGATCAGCCAGAAAAGCGGTCATATTCTCAATAAATGCCTGGCTATACCCTTTGCCCTCAAAGAACAAAGCGCACAGAGCGTGGTGCGGGCGCAAGGTGGCTGGAGGGTTTGTCGGTTTGCTGTCTTCCATTTATCGGGTCTTTCCATACGTATTGTAACGGATAGAGCGATCAGTTGCAGCGAGGTTAGAGAGGTTTGGTTGAAATTCGCAACCTCTTTGAGCACGATGACCCGATCTCTGTTGGAAAAATTGTAGGGTAGGCAGGCGTCAATCACTTTTGCTTACCTGAGTCCCGGTTTAATCTACCCACCGAATAGCTGCCTGCGTTGACACTGGTGGGTAGGCTTTCTGAAATTTCTCAAATATCAGTATCCTTTTACGCCAACCCACCCAACAAAGGAAAGGATCCCCGTACAAGGCCGGAATGAGACCGCCCTGCACCCTTACTCTCACAGTCAACCACTGCGGGCTCACTCCGGCATCTTCCTCAGAATAAACATTTTCCATGTCGAAAAAAGCAGATCGCCGCACATGGGAGGTGACCGTCTGTCATGAAGCCGGGTTCAGAAGCGGGACCCGGCTGCAGTTAATCTTGCAGAACATATCAGAGTAAAGGGTTAAAAAGCAGATCGCCACGCAAAAGAGGCTCGCGATGACGGACCCATGCAGATCGCCGCACAAAAGAGGCTCGCGATGACGAACCCATGCAGATCGTCGCACAAAAGAGGCTCGCGATGACGGACCCATGCAGATCGCCGCGCAAAAGAGGCTCGCAGCGGAACCAGGCTGAATGTTTTGCTAAGGCTAACCTGCCCAATCGTTGCGATGATTGTCTCTGCCTCGCAACCACTTCTCAGCCGAAATAGCTGCTATTGCGCCATCGGAGGCGGCGATGACTGCCTGCCTCACGTGCGAACACAACACGTCTCCCACAGCGTACACGCCCGGAATTGCCGTCTGGTTCTCGCGATCCACCTGCAGACAACCCTCTTCGCTGATTTCCAACTGTCCCACGAGAAAATCGGTGATAGGTTTGGCGCCCTGCAGGTAGACAAATACTCCTTCCACTGGCAAAGATTTAGTTTCCTGGCTGCCTCGCGCAGAAACCTTGAGGCAATCCACCTTCTCCTCACCGCAAATCTCTCTTACCACAAACCCAGGATGCATTACGACATTTTCTTTTTCAGTCAACTCAGCCATAGCTTCCGGCGGCACATTCACCCGTTCGGTGGGTGAGAAGAAATGCAAGGTTTTGACAAAACGGGTCAGATAAAGCGCTTCTTCCAAGGCTTCGTCACTTTTACCTATTACCGCTACTTCCTTGCCTTTAAAGAAAGCCGCGTCGCATACCGCGCAGTAAGAAACGCCCCGCCCTAATAATTCTGTTTCGCCTTTGATCAGGTCGGTACGTCCCATTGAACCAGTGGCAATAATGATAGAATGGGCTGAATACACCCCAAAATTGCCAAAGATCATTTTTGGATCGCTGCTTAAGTCACTGCCGAGTGCTTTATCGTTAATAAATTCTGCGCCAAATTCGATGGCTTGTTTGCGCATGATTTTAAGCAATTCAGCTCCGCCAATCTCGCCATCTATTCC
>JAXGPH010000049.1:0-7808 GCA_040767065.1 Anaerolineaceae bacterium
GGTGTTTGATTTTCAGCGGTTATAGGGCGGTCTCATTCCGGCCTACAAAAGGATTAATTGATAACCCACCCCCTTTAATTCCCCCTCCCTTCGCCTCGTTCCTCGGCTGGAGGGGGCCAGTGGCCTTGTAGGGCGCGACAAAGGGCCCGGCAGGGTATTGAGGGCACCGTGAACATTGTGATGGAGAAGCGTATCGTGCCATCTATCCGCCGTCAATAGCCGTTAAATGGGTGGCAGGTTCCGTTTGTTGCAAGTGTTCGATGACGTGATGGCGGATTGGAAGCACACCAAGGTTTATGAATGAGGAATTATGCAGTGCTTCCAAGCTCGCCCTAAGCCTGAGTGTGCCCTGATCTGGCCTAAACAAAAATAAATAAAGGTACAATAGGGGGAGTTTTTGAAAGGAAGCTTAGCATGTTTGAGTGGACCATTAAAGCTGAAGATGGCGCAGCCCGCGCTGGTGAGTTTTATACTCCGCATGGGGTCCTCAAAACCCCCGTTTTCGCGCCAGTCGGCACCCAGGCAACCGTCAAATCCATCACGCCTGCCCAACTCGAAGAGCTCGGCGCGACGCTGGTCCTCTCCAACACCTACCACCTCTTCCTGCGACCCGGCGATGAGCTGGTTGCCCAAATGGGCGGTCTGCATCAATTTATGCAATGGCATAAACCCATGCTGACCGATTCAGGCGGTTTCCAGGTTTTTTCGCTTTCAGACACGCGCAAGATCGACCCCGATGGTGTGACCTTCAAATCCCACATCGACGGATCCATGAAGCGTCTCACCCCAAAGAGCTCAATCGCTATCCAGGAAAACCTCGGCGCGGACATCATCATGGCGTTTGACGAATGCGCGGACCCCCTGAACCACAATTATTCCAAAGAAGCCATGGATCGCACCCACCTCTGGGCAAACCGCTGCCTGGATGCCAAGAAAAGAGATGACCAGGCGCTGTTTGGTATCGTGCAGGGCGGTGTTTTTGAGGATCTGCGCACAGAATCGGCGCAAGTGATCAGCAGCATGGGCTTCCCCGGACACGCCATCGGCGGGCTCTCTGTCGGGGAAGGAAAAGCGGACATGTACCGCACAATCGAGGTTGTCAATGCTGTCTTGCCCAGAGACAAGCCGCGCTACCTGATGGGCGTCGGCACCCCGGAGGACCTGATCGAAGGCGTGCTGCGAGGTATCGACATTTTTGACTGCGTCCTGCCCACTCGCCTGGCGCGTCACAACACTGCCATGACCAATTTTGGCAGGCTGAATCTGATGAACGCGTCCTTCGCCCAGGACGAACGCCCGATCGACGTGCAATGCCAGTGCTACACCTGCCGCACCTTCACCCGGGCATACTTGCGCCACCTGATCGTTGCCAAAGAAATGCTGGCAGCCACGCTGCTTTCGATCCACAACTTGCACACCCTGCTGGAACTGACGCGCAATCTGCGCAGGGCCATCCTGGCTGGCAACCTGAACACTTTTGCGGACGAGGCTCTGGCCAAACTCAACATTGCCCGCATTCCGGAGGTTCACTCATGACATTTCTTCAATCGCTGATCCTTGGGATTGTGCAGGGCCTAACAGAATTCCTTCCGGTCAGTTCTTCGGCACATTTAGTCCTGGTGCCATTCATCCTCAACTGGACCCTCGACCCGACCAAGGCCTTCATTTTTGACGTGTTGGTGCAGCTTGGCACACTGGTGGCGGTGATCGCCTACTTCTGGAAGGATTTAGTGGCTATTTTCAAGGCTGTGATCGCTGGCATACGCAGCAAGAAGCCCTTCCAGGAAGCCAATTCACGCCTTGGCTGGTACATCGTTTTGGCTACCATCCCGGCAGGTTTGGGAGGTTTGCTGTTGAAAAGCAAGGTGGAATCTGCCTTCGCAAATCCGGTCATGACGGCAATATTGTTGTTTGTAACGGCAATTATGCTGTCGCTGGCAGAAGTTTTTACCCGCAAAGAGCGCAATCTCGAGAGCCTCACTCCCCTGGATGCCTTGGTGATCGGATTCTTTCAGTTATTAGCCATCTTCCCGGGAATTTCCCGCTCTGGCGCAACCATCAGCGGCGGTCTAAGCCGCGGCTTGAAACGCGAAGCAGCCGCCAGATTCGCCTTCCTGATGTCAATCCCGGTCATGCTGGCAGCCGGCCTGCTTTCGGTCCTGGATCTGGTGAAAGTTACGGATTTGGGCAGCTTCCTGCCGTTATTGAGCATCGGATTTATCGCAGCGCTGGTAGTCGGATACCTGAGCATCCGCTGGCTGTTGAACTTCGTCAAATCCCGCTCGCTGATCCCTTTCGCGGTCTACTGCGCCGTGGTCTCAGTGCTGACGATCTTTATCGCCTATTTCCGCTAAGCCTTTTTGGCTGGCTGGCAAGAAAAAGCCCGGTTTCCTTGCGGATCAGGATACCCCCCGATTTGTCAATGCGAGCCTGGAAAAACTCCCGCATCAGTTCCTTTTGATCCAAGGGAATAAGTTGCTGCACCCTGGGTGTTGAGTAGACATAGTCTACTAAAGGCTGGGATTCAGTAACCCAGAGATCACCCAAATAAAGCCTCTTTTCGACCAAGCCAAACCACTGGCTGAGTTGTTCCGCGCCATTGAGCAGGTTAAACTTAAGCGACATGGTGTGCAAGCCTCCGTAAGCCGGCCAGAATTCCGTCAGCAATACGTCGAGATCAATCATGTAATTATCGCCATTGGTTGCAGCCATCATCGCACCATCTGGCTTAAGCACGCGTGTCACTTCCGCCAGAGTCTGGGCAATATCCGGCACGTGATAAAGCATATGGTTGGCAGTCACAAAATCAAAACTTTCGTCCTCAAAATCCAACCTGGATGCATCCATGCAGCGCAAAGTAAAGCGCGCATTTTCCTTCAGGTCTGCACGGGCTTCTGCCAGCATGCCTTCTGAAAGGTCGGTCAAAACAATGGTAGCATCCAGTGCAAAACGATCCTGGTTGATGCGCCACTGGGTGGCATTCCCGCAACCCAAAGCCAACAGACGCTTACCGCTCAGGTCAGGAAGATGCTCGAAGATGAAGTCCTCCCAAGTCTGGGTGCCGGTTGTGAAGCGCTTATGAATCTCGATGCGGGCGTTGAGATTATGCGCTGTGCGATATTGCACCTGGCGCAGATAATCCTGGTCTGTGTTATAGGAATCTGAGCTCATGACCAGCCTCAGCGGGCTGCCAGCGCAGCTTGCATGCGGTTGATAGCTTCCTGAAGGTTTGCCCGAGTGGTTCCAAAGTTGAGGCGCACATAGTCACCGCACTGGGGACCAAAGGTAATGCCGTCATTCAAACCAACACGAGCCTCACGCAGGAAAAACTCGTAGGGCGATTCAGCCAGGCCCAATTCGCTGCAATCCAGCCAACCCAAAAAGGTGGCTTCAGGTTTGTTCCACTTGATTCCGGGTAGTTGGGTGCGAATGGCACCATCCAGGAAGTTCCGATTCTGCTGCAGATAGTGATTCTGTTCAGTCAGCCATTCATCGCCTTCGGCATACGCCGCATGGGCAGCGGTCAGCGCTAAAACCCCAGGGCGGCCAACCAACCCATCACAGAATCTGTGAAATTTATCCTTCAAACCGGGATTCTGAATGATACACACCGAAGCATGTAAACCGGCTATATTGTAGGTTTTGCTTGGGGCCATAAAGGTGATGGTGTTAGCCGCTACCTCAGGGGAGAGGGAGGCGATCGGGATGTGTTTGCGGTCATCATAGAGGATGTCGCAGTGGATCTCATCGGAGATGATCAAAACGTTATGCCTGATGCAGATTTCTGCCAGTTGGGTCAGTTCTTCGCGGGTGAAGACTCTGCCAGTGGGGTTATGTGGATTGCAGAGGATGAAGGCGCGAACATTTTCACTGACAATTTGTTCCTCAAATCGTTCAAAATCAAGATAGAAGCGCCCATCCTGCCCCCGAACGAGTGGATTTTGGACGCCCTGTAATTTTGCTGAATCCGGCGCACTGATAAAGGGAGGGTAGGCAGGAGTGTTATAAATAACGGCTTCGTCCGGTGCGCAGAAGGAGCGAATTGCCGCATTGAACCCCGTAACAACTCCAGGAATATAACCGATTTGGCTCTCCTGAACGTCCCAATTGTAGAGACGCTTCAGACGCTGAACAACTGTCTGGTCCAGTTCCTTGGGGGGAGCACCATAACCAAAGATGCCGTGGTCAACTCTCTCATGTAAAGCATGAATGACAGCCTCGGGGGATCTGAAGTCTGTATCGGCTACCCACATAGGCAAGACATCTTCATCGAAATGATTCCACTTGATAGATTCAGAATGACGACGGTCAATTACTTGGTTAAAGTCCATCAGCTTCTCCTCCCCGCTATTCTAACCCCGAGTGGTTCGAAATGGTTAAGGTTGGTACCTGAGGGTGGTCAAACCATTCTTCAACAGGGTCCTTTGGTATACTTTACGAGTGATGAAAACTCTGCGATCGGTTTACAACTTGTTGGAGCGTGTTGATTACTTCGCTGCGACGCTGGCGGTAACGCTCCTGGGTGGTATAGCCGGTGGCGAGGGCTCTGAACTGCGCCTTGGCGTCGCTATTCTCAGTAACTTGCTGTTGTACAGCTTCGCGGTGGTCTATCAAAAAATTGAAACCGCCCCATCAGTAGCATTTGAAAGGAAGGAATTGCAGCAAAACCCGATTGCCTCAGGGGAAGTATCCCTGAATTTTGCCAGCACGCTGAGCGGGATTATGGTACTGCTCTGCCTCGCCCTGGCTTCACTTCTGGGCACGCTTAATATCAACCTTGGTTTCGTTGGAATTTTTCTGGCAATTGCTCTTTCTCACCACAATCTTAAGCTCGGTAACTCTGCGCTAATGCATCTCGGAAAGCACCAATCCCTGCTTTCAGTGATCTTTGGACTCTCGGGTTTCCTTGCGACTGCTCAAAAGCTGAATTCTGAAGCCATTCTGCTCGCAATTTTCCTCCTGACACTCGGATTCCTTTTTGCCGCCTGGACGACGGAGAAAACAACCAGACCTCTTAGCAGACCGTTGCTGATTATCCTGGTGGTATTCGCTTCTGGCGCAGCTTATGTCCTCTTTGTCATTTTTGAGATAATTCCCCACTGGGCTCTGTCGCTCATTGTGCTGCTAAGCGTCATCATCGCATTCATAAAGCACCGCTTCAATCCCCATCAGCACAGCATGCCCAAAATCGTGTACGATTCACTGGTAATCGCAACCACCTTTTCTCTGACCATCAGTTACCTGGTTCAGGTATTCCTTTAAAATGGAAAAATTATGAAAGCTGACTTAACGCCACTCATTCTCGAAGCCTCTCCCAACTGGAAGGATTATCAATTGCTCGATAGCGGTAATGGCAAAACGCTCGAACGCTTTGGTCCCTACCTGCTCATTCGCCCACGTCCGCAAGCCATCTGGGCCAAGAGCCTGCCAGCCAGTGAATGGAAAAAGGCGCACGCTTTGCTGGTGGAAGAACAGCAGGAGTATGGGGGCAAGTGGACCATGCTCAATCCCATGGAAAAGAGCTGGAAGCTCTCTTATGGTAAGCTGCAATTTCAGGTTCAGCTTTCAAGCTCGCGCCATGTGGGGGTCTTCCCTGAACAAGCAAGCCATTGGGACTGGATGACCGAGCGTATCAGCACTGCACGTAAACCCTTCAAGGTCCTGAACCTTTTCGGCTATACGGGCTTGGCAACCTTGGCTGCCGCAGCAGCAGGCGCTGAAGTAACCCATGTGGATTCTTCCAAACACGCCATCAGTTGGGCAAACCTGAACATGAAACTCTCAGGCCTTGCAGATAAACCTGTGCGCTGGATAGCAGAGGATGTATTGAAATTCATCAAGCGGGAAGCCCGACGCGGCAATACCTACCAGGGCATCATCATGGATCCTCCCAAATTTGGGCGCGGCTCGAGTGGAGAGGTTTGGGATTTCTTCAAGCGTATGCCAGAGCTGATCGAAGCCTGCCGGTTGCTGGTTGCAAAAGATGCGGGGTTTGTGATTCTGACCGCCTACGCCATTACGGCTTCAGCGGTGATAACCCGCCAGGCAATGGAAGAGATAGTTGGCAAACAGGGAGAGTTCACCGCCGGCGAATTGGTAACCGTTGAAGAAAGCGGCGGTCACGTGCTTTCGCACGCTATTTTCACCCGCTGGCGTCCGTGAGAGATTAGATTTCGGCTGAAGGTTTTTCTTCAGTTGATATATCTGTTATCAACACCCGATCCACGCGGTGACCATCCATATCCACTACTTCAAAGCGCCAGTGATCCCATTCGAAGACCGCGCCCGTCTTTGGGATTCGTCCCAATTGGTTCATCACAAACCCGCTCAAGGTTTGGAAGCCGGCTTTATCTTCTTCAGGTAATTCATCCACATCCATAATTTCTTTAAGCTCGTCGATGGGGATCAACCCATCCACCAGCCAGGCGCCATCTGAACGTTGGACGACATCCTGGTCTTTATCATACTCATCGAGTGGGATGTCCCCCATAATGGATTCCAACACATCATAGAGAGTCACAAAACCTTCCACACCACCGTACTCATCCAGCACCAGGGCATGATGAATTCCGGTCTCGCGAAATTGTTCAAATGCTTTGACTGCCTGCATATTGCCAGGGAAGAATAAAGGTTGGCGGACATAGTCCTCAAGGTTGAATTGCGGGTCGTGGATATCGACCCCGACCAGATCTTTGGTATTAACATAACCCACCGCTCGATTCAGGTCGCCATGTGCGACTGGCAGACGGGAATAGTTGCTCTCCATCAATTGCTTCACAATTGTCTCGTGGTCATCATCCAGATCGATCCAGTCCAATTCAGTATGCGGGGTCATGATGGCATCCACGCGACGATCAGTAAAACGAAAGACGCCAGCCACCATTGTCTGTTCCGCTTCATCAAAAACTCCCGTCTGGCGCCCTTCCTGGATGTAGCCCTTAAGCTCCTCCTCCGTAATAGTCGGCTCTTTGGTGACATCGATGTTGAAAACTTTGATACCGAGATTGGTGGAGGCACTCAGCAGCCTGGTGAGCGGACGCAAGAAGCGCGACAGGCTTTTGATCATTGGGGAAAGTTTGGTCACTACATCTTCCGGCTTGCTGACAGCGATGCGTTTGGGGATCAGCTCACCCATAACGATGGAGAAATAGGTAATCACAATCACAACGAGAATCAGAGCAACGACTTCCGCAAATGGCGCCAACCAGGTAATGCGTTTAAAGACCTCAGCCAGAGGTCGCGAAAGCTGGGCGCCACCAATACCGCCAGCGAGGGTATCGATCATGGTGATCATGATTTGGATTGCAGACAGGTATTGCTGGTTGGGATCCTCCAAGAGTTCCATGGCAACAGAGGCACCCTGCAGCCCGTCTTCAGCACGAGCCAACAGGCGCGTCTTCTTCGAGGAGACCATGGCTATTTCATACATCGCAAAAACAGCATTAAACAAAAAAAGTATGAAAATGATGATGATGTTTACGTATACAGGCATTATTAATTGTTTTCTGTCCTAACAAGGCTCTTATAAATAATTTTACCAGAGGTTACACTGGTCTCTAACTGCCTGAGTTTGCATCCATCCTGTGTTTCCCAGCAGGCGTTATTAGTGAATTGTCCGTGACGAATAAGATAGCGCTGCATGATATTCTTGGGCGATATTATACACGCGCTCCGTACAGTTAATACTCAATGTGTAGATTATGGGATTACCGTGGGCAACCCTACCTGACGAAGAATCAAACTGGAGTGGGTTATGGAGAGAGTTCCAGTGTCAAGGCAACTTAGAAATGTCCTATTCGGTTGATAAC
>JAXGPH010000005.1:0-63579 GCA_040767065.1 Anaerolineaceae bacterium
TGTGCTTCGGGCTGTTCTCCGAAAATCGCTTTGGCTGGCTGCAAACCTTGAGCTGGCTGACTGCGATCGCCTGTGGTTTGTATACATTCTGGCCAGCGAGCAATCCTGAACAAAGCGCACGAAAGTTGAACTGGAAATTCTGGCTTAATTGGAAGAATGATCGGGCATTTTTCGTCCTGGTGCTGGTTGTGGTAGTGTTTGGTTTGATTTTCAGGCTTAAGGATCTGGCAGGATTGCCGCCTGAAGTGATCAGCGCGCAGGTTGAGACGTATTATTCCGTCAGCGAAATCCGGCAGGGAGGAAACTATATCCTGTTTTCGCGCAATACGGTTCCGGAGCCGCTTAACTATTACTGGGCGAATTTAGTAAACCTTTTTTCGGGAAAAAGATTGACAATGGAGGCTATCCGACTGGCAAACGCCCTGGCAGGCTTGATTGGGATGGGCTTTGTTTATGGTCTTGGCAAGAGGATAGCAAACCGATGGGTGGGTTTGGTAGCTGCTGGGCTGGCAGGGGTGAGCTTCTGGCTGGTTTTGCAAGAAAGAGCGGCGATAGGCGGCGGGTTGGTGTTCCCGCTAATGGCAGGCGCGCTTTTTGGCCTGGTGAAAGGTCTGGAAGAGCGGGATGGTCGGTTTTATTTGCTTTCAGCCGTTGCGGTAGGTCTGGGTTTGATGAGCAACAAGATTTTCCTCATTTTTCCCCTGGTTGCCATGGTTGTCATTCTTAGTTGGAAAAGCGAGAAAAAATCAGTTAATCCGGGTCACACGCTTGGTTTACTTGGCATTGGGTTGTTGCTGAGTGTGGTTACAACGATGCCCCTGATCAGAGCGATCAGCCTTGAGCCGATGAGCTACCTGGCACCGATTTTGGCACGGGTAGGTCAGTATGAAGTCACTTATCCGGGCAATCCGCTGCTGATCTTCCTGGGAAACATCCTGAAAGCACTTGGGCTTGCGAATTGGACCAACCAGGGAGGCTGGGTGGACAGCATCGCCAACCGGGGTGCGGTGGATGGAATGACAGCGATCTTTTTCCTCGTAGGAATTGTCAGCCTCTTAAAGCGATATCGATCAAGCAGGGATTGGAAATTGCTGATACTTCTGCTGCTTTATCCGGTGTTACTGCTGCCCAGTGCCTTCGCCCTGGCATTCCCTTACGAGAATCCCTCCATGACGCGGGCTGTTGGGGCGGCGATTCCTGTTTTGCTGATTGCCGCCTATGGCATCGTTGAGATCTTTAAAGCCATAACACCAGCTTTGCGGCAAAAATCCCGGGCAGCGGTGGTGGTCGCAGGAGTTCTGATGCTTGGACCGATTGTGGTCAGCAATTACAATCTTGTCTTCCAACAATATGCTACCCAATATAAGCGTTCTGCATGGAATGCAAGCGAAATGGCCGATGTTATTCAACGGTTTTATTCTTCGGGTAAAGAGGGGCTTAGTTACCTGATCAGTTACCCCTATTGGGTTGATTCCCGGGCGGTCGCCATCAGCATGAGGCAACCTGAACAAAACCTGAGTTTGCCCGCAACAGAAATTGCCAGCACGGTGAACGTCACCCTTCCGAAATTGTTCATCCTCAATCCGATGGACAAGAACAGCATTGCCGAGTTACAGGCAGTCTATCCGGAGGGAGTTATCAGCACGTATCAGAGCATTAATCCAGACAAGAACTTTATCCTTTTCATTGTAGGTCAATGATCGAATGAACGTAAAAACTGAACAGAAAGTTCACGAAACAATAAAGATCGATTGGAAGTCCATCGTAGTGGTCGTTTCTTTGGTGACGCTTCTCTTCGCTGGGTGGACCTTCCGAAGCATGAACAACAATTGGGATGAATCAAAGCATTTGCATCCTGATGAGCGTTACCTTTCGATGGTCATCAATGCCATTGAGCCGGTCTGGACTGCCAGGGAATACTTCGACACTGCCACCTCACCTCTCAATCCCGGGAACAAGGATTTTGGTTTTTTTGTTTATGGAACCTTACCCGTTTTCATCGTACGATACGCAGGTGAATGGACCGGGCAAGTAGGCTATGACCTGAACACCCTGCTGGGTCGAACGATCTCAGCGGTGATGGATACCATCACCATTCTGCTCACTTTCTTCATTGCCAAAAAACTGTTCAACCGCTGGGTGGGGCTGATTGCAGCTGCACTGTACGCATTTGCGGTGCTGCCGATCCAATTAGCTCATTTCATGACGGTCGATTCATTCACCAATACTTTTGGTATGTTGACCGTGCTGATGGCTGTGATCATCCTGAAACGACCGCTTCTTCCGACCAGTGTGAGCATGGGGAAGGCGAAGCGCGTCTGGTATGCATTCTGGCCTTACCTGGCTTTTGGAGCAGCGCTTGGCATGGCAACCGCATCCAAGATCAATGCAATCGCGCTGGCATTGCTGCTGCCAATGGTGGAGGGGGTGCGGTACTTCAGGCTGGAAAACGAGGAGAAAGAACAAGCCTTCTTGCCAATGATCGGCAGGATCGGCATGGCAGCTGTGATGAGCTTCGTGGTTTTCAGGATATGCCAACCTTATGCGTTTGATGGTCCTGGTTTCTTCAATTTCTCGATCAACCAAAACTGGTGGCAGAGCATGCGATCTCTGCAAGCGCAGAGCACCGGAGAAGTGGATTTCCCACCTGCGCTGCAATGGGCAAGGCGACCTCTGTTGTTTTCCTTCAAAAACCTGGTGCTGTGGGGAATTGGTCTGCCCTTTGGACTTGCAGCAATCGGCAGCATCGCCGCAATGGCTGTGAATATAATCCGAAAGAAGCATTGGGATAATCTGCCGCTGCTGGCTTGGACGTTATTTTACGCTGCCTGGCAGGGGCTGGCATGGGTTAAGTCCATGCGCTATCTAATGCTTATTTACCCTCTGCTGGCAATTATCGCAGCCTGGGGGCTCTGGCAGTTGATCGCAGCATCTCACGATTTCCATTGGAGAAAAATAAGGATCTCTGGTAAAAGCCTGCGGATAATCGGTGTTGTATCTGCGGCATTAGTACTCAGCGGAACTCTTATCTACGCTTTTGCTTTCAGCCGGATTTACACCCGACCAGTCACACGCATCGAAGCCTCAGAATGGATTTACGAAAACATCGAGGGTCCGATCAACTTAATGTTGGAGACCGAAGATGGCGATTTTATGCAGCAGGGGCAGTACCGAAACCAGGTCACTTTGCTTCCAGGTCAGAGTTACATGAGTGCGTTTGTCGCAGACCGGGATGGTACGGTAGAAAGTATTACCTTCCCTCAGGTACAGGACCTGATGCTCTCGGTTGATCCAATCCTTTACACACTCGACATTCGTGAGGCTGTCAGTGGGGATTCCATGCTGTCTGAGATGCTCATCAGCCAGCCAGCCGGTGGAAGTCAGCTAAGCAGCCTTGATTTTTACCTTGATCAAAGCGTGAGCTTGGAAAAAGGCAAAACTTACATCCTGGTTCTGGGATTTTTGACTGATAACTGCCAGCCATATCTTACGGGTGTGCCGGTTGTCACCTACGCAAAAGAAAGCAGCAGTCTGAATAAGCAATACTTGCCCAGAATCAGCCAGCAAGTGACCATGGGTAATCCTTTCAACATCAGGATAATGGTGACCAAACCGGGCGAGATACGCCGGGTGGTTATTCCTCAGCTGGTGGATGCATCGCAAAGTCCGGGTAGCAAGACATTGCGAGTGACTCTGACGACCACTGCTGAAGACTTGCAACAGACAGTCAGTGCCGAAATAAGCGGGTCATTCCTGGGCATGGGGCGTGGACTTGGCAGCGAGGTGGTGTTTGATCTTCCACAGAACCTGGTTTTAAGCCGGATGCAGGAAGTTGATCTAACCCTGGAGTTGGTATCTGGCTCAGGGCAAATTGCTATCAATACTGTCGGAGTGGTCCACGAAACCGATTGGGACGACGGCTTGCCGCTGATGATGGCCGGCTACATCCCCTATGATCCGATCATGGGGATCTTCCGGAACGATCTGAATCTGGATATGTACGCGCAGGATGACCAGGCTAAACGCGATCGTTTCTTCCAGATGTTAAGCCAGGGTGAGTACATCTTCATGAGTTCCAACCGTCAGTGGGGAACCATCCCGCGCGTGCCTGAAAGGCATCCGCTCAGCACGGCTTACTATCGGGCGTTGGCAGGCTGCCCGGAAGAAATGGACACCGTGACTTGTTACAACCTGGCAGAGCCGGGCAGGTTTGAGGGGCAGCTCGGTTTCGAATTAGTCGAGACATTCACGTCTTATCCGAATTTGGGAAATTGGGAGTTCAATGATCAATTCGCGGAAGAAGCGTTCTCGGTTTATGACCATCCGAAAGTGATGATATTCCGTAAGACGGATGATTTTGATCCCGAACAACTGGCGGCTTTCCTCGATTCGGTGGATCTCAGCCAGGTGATTTACCTCACGCCACGGCAGGCTTCTCAATTTAAGTCAGGTAAACCGACCCTGATGCTCTCTGAGGAGGATCTTCAGCTTCAGCAGCAAAACGGCACCTGGTCGGATATTTTCGACAGAAATGGTCTGCTGAACCATAACCCTGTTTTGGCTGTGGTGGCTTTTTATGGATTATCGCTGCTGCTTGGATTATCGGTTTTCCCCCTGCTGCGGTTGGGATTGCCAGGACTGAAGGACAAGGGTTACGGATTTTCAAAGATCATTGGTTTCTTGCTGTTTGCATACGTCGCTTTTGTTTTGGGATCGGCAGGTGTCGCGGTAACACGCGGTTTGCTGCTGGGGGTGCTGGGGCTGATCGCTTTGGCAGGGGTAGTGACCGGCTGGCTGACGAGGCAAGCCTTGGTCAAGGACCTGAAGCGGATCTGGAAGCAATTACTGGTGGAAGAAGTTATCACAATTGTGATGTTTGCTTTCTTCCTGCTGATCCGCTGGCTCAACCCCGACCTCTGGCACCCGTGGCGCGGCGGGGAAAAGCCAATGGATTTCTCGTATCTGAACGCGGTCATCAAAAGCACTGTGTTTCCAGCGTATGACCCGTGGTATGCCGGTGGGTACATCAATTATTACTACTACGGACAGGTTGTGATTGGCTTGCCGATGAAACTGCTGGGTGTCATCCCGGCAACAGCCTATAACATCCTGCTGGCGTTGTGGTATGGGATGCTTTCTGTGGGCGTTTTCAGCTTAGCCTGGAACATTACCAAATCCATTTTTGGTCGAGACCATGATGAAAGAGATGAAAAAGTCTTTGATCTTGCCTTTTGGGCAGGAATATCGGCGATGCTGGTGGTGGGTTTTCTTGGCAACCTGGGCGAAGTAAAACTCTTTTCGGATGCGATCAGCACGCTCGGGTCAGGAGGTCAGGCAATTGCTGACGGGACTTTCGTGCAGCGGGTGCAGTGGCTGCTGGGCGGAATCGGAAAGCTTTTCCGCGGAGAAAGCCTGCCTATCAGCGCCGGGAGCTGGTATTGGAACCCGAGCAGGACTCATTCCCGGAGAAGCCATCACCGAATTTCCATTCTTCACATTCTTATACGCAGATTTTCACGCGCATCTGATTGCGATGCCAGTGGTGGTGGCGGCAATGGGTTGGGGTCTTTCCGTGCTGATGAGCCGGGGACAGTGGCACGAAAAACCAAAGCGAAATGTAACTGGCGCCATCCTGGGCTTCTTATTAGGGGGGCTGGTCATTGGCGCCTTGAAACCCATCAACACCTGGGATTTCTACACCTTCTTGATCTTGAATTTGGCCATCCTGGCATACGTGGGCTGGCGGTACATGCCGGCAGTACGAAATCGCTGGTTGTCGCCAAAACTGACAAAAATCGTTCAAATCGGGCTGGGCGTTGTGGCGCTCTACCTCATTGCCAGCCTGCTTTATCAGCCCTTTAATCGCTGGTTCTATCCGGGTTATGGGCAAGTAGGTATCTGGGATGGAGATAAGACGCCCCTGGCATCTTATTTCACCCATTGGGGATTGCTAATCTTCCTGATCGTATGCTGGTTTGGCTGGGAAAGTTATCAGTGGATGTCTGCAACCAAAGTTGCGAGTTTGAAGCGCTGGGCAGGCGCGAAAAGCTGGATCGTTGCCGGAGTGTTGCTGGTTGGAGTGAGCTTAATCGGATTACTCCTGATGAAAGTACAGATCGCCATCGTTGCCCTGCCAATGTGCTTATGGGCACTGGCGCTATTGATCGCCCCCGGTCAGCCTGACGGCAAGAAGCTGCTTTTCTTCATGACGGGCACGGGATTCTTGCTGACGATCGTGGTGGAACTGGTGCACCTTGTGGGGGATATCGGCAGGATGAATGTGGTCTTCAAGCTTTACCTGCAGGCTTGGATGTTCCTGGCAGTGGTGGCTGGTATTGGGCTGGCAATCACCTGGCGGGACCAGAGTCAATGGCGTGGAAAACATCAGATCTTGTTCCAGGTGCCCCTCATCCTGCTTCTGACCAGCGCATTAATGTTCCCAATTTTTGCCACGCGCGACAAAGTGACCGATCGCATGAGTCCTGAAGCGCCTCATACCTTGGATGGCATGAAATATATGGAAACATCCCACTACCAGGTGAACGGCGTAGATATGGACCTGGGGCAGGATTACCGCGCGATTCAGTGGATGCAAGACAACGTTGAGGGCTCTCCTGTGATCCTGGAAGCACAGGCGTACGAGTATTACTGGGGGAACCGCTACACCATCTACACTGGTCTTCCGGGTGTGGTTGGGTGGAACTACCATCAGCGCCAACAACGAGCGATAACCGGTTCAGATAAGGTCCAGGCGCGCGTGGACGAAGTAAATGCCTTTTATACAAGCCTGGATGAAGATTTTGTTACGAGCTTCCTGGGCAAGTATCGTGTCCAATACATCATTGTGGGTCAACAAGAAAGAGCTTTTTACCCCCAGGATGCTTTGATGAAGTTCCCTGCGTATAATGGAGTCTTGTGGGACGAAGTTTATCATGAAGGCAGTACCGTGATTTACCGGGTCAGGTGAGCATGATTGGAGTGATAAGCTGGTATTTGTTCAGTTTGGTGTTGGCTGCGGTCAACCTGCCGCTGGCGTATGCGGCGATGAAAAAACTACCATCCCGGGGGATCTTTTTTCTGCGACCGTTGGGTCTGCTGTTGTGGGGGACCATTTTCTGGTGGTTAACCTCTATTCAACTTTTGCGCAACGACCTGGCTTCGCAGGTGACAGCGCTAATGTTCCTTTTGGCGATCAACCTGGTCGTACTGTCAAAAATTAACCGGGAGAGTTTTTTCAAATGGATTAAAGAAAACAAATCCCTGCTTATCCGGGCAGAAATTATCTTTTTGGTGGGATTTGTGCTGATGGCGGTGGTCAGAGCTGCCAACCCTGAAATCATCCATACTGAGAAGTTCATGGAGA
The DNA here is from genome assembly GCA_040767065.1 of Anaerolineaceae bacterium. Classification (GTDB taxonomy): domain Bacteria; phylum Chloroflexota; class Anaerolineae; order Anaerolineales; family Anaerolineaceae; genus Mesolinea. The sequence continues at coordinate 7,364 of JAXGPH010000005.1, forward strand.
TGGCGTTCATTAATGCCATCTTGAAATCACCCGGATTTCCCCCTTTGGATCCCTGGCTGTCCGGCTACAGCATCTCCTATTACTACTTCGGCTACCTTTTGTCTGCGATGCTGATCCGGATAACGGGTGTCAGTTCTTCGGTGGGCTACAATCTCGTAGCAGCACTTTGGTTTGGAATGACAGCCGCCGGCGCGTACGGAATTTTGTGGGATCTGCTAAGCTTGCATCAGGTCGGGACAAAGAAAACCCGGGCTGCGGGATTTTTAACGAAAAACAAGGCAGTATTGGCGTTGCTTGCGCCTTTGATGATGCTCGTAATGGGAAACTGGTTCAGCGGTTTGGATATGGTCCATGCAAGGGGTGTGCTGCCTGCAGAGGTGTGGAAAGAACTGGATATTCCTGAGCTGACAAAAGACCCAATCGCCATGACGATCAAACCGCAGCGAGGTGGATGGTCGTGGTGGCAAGCGAGCCGGGTGGTGCAGGACCGGACTTTGGACGGCAGAGCTGTGGAAGTGATTGATGAGTTTCCAGCTTTTACCTTCTTGTTGGCGGACATTCACCCGCATATGCTTTCGATGCCGTTGGTACTGCTTGCAATCGCTGAAGCCCTAAACGCATTCATGGGAGGTTGGGAAGGTCAGCTTCAATTGGGTAAAGTTGTCATCCCTGCTTCGGGGCTGGCTATTGCGCTCGGGGTTCTGACTTTGGGTGGAATTGGGTTCATGAATACTTGGGATTTCCCGTTTTATTTACTGCTGATGGGAGTGGCATTCATGTTGTACCGCGCCCGAACCGCTGGCTGGTCCAGCGCGAGATTTTGGGAACTGGTCGGATTTGGTGTGTTGGGTGGCATACTGAGCGTGGTCGCCTATCTACCTTTTTATCTAAGTTTTTCTTCCCAGGCAGGCGGAGTGATTCCGAGCCTGGTTTTCTTTACCAAGGGCAAATACTTCTGGATTATGTTCGGACCTTTGCTGCTGCCGATATTTGGCTTTTTAGTTAGCAAAGTCAGGCGGATTTCAAAACCTTCTTGGATGCGCGGTCTATGGATCACGGCATCGGTATTTCTGGTGTTATTCGTATTTAGCTGGGCTCTGGGGCTTCTCGGCACACAGCTCGAGGCTACCCAGGCGTTACTGCTGGGGTTGCAAGGGGCAACCTCGGCAGGTGAATTGCTCAGGGATAGCCTCCTAAACCGCTTGATAGCACCAGGGACCTGGATTACCCTGTTTCTGCTGGCATGGCTAGGAATCAGCCTGCTTTTCGAGAAGGTCAGAGATCCTCATGTTATAAAAACGGATGGCGATGAGGATGCGCTTGAGCAATCGGTATCAGTAAAGCCGACGGCATTCGTACTGCTGATGGTGTTGTTGGGTGCGATATTAACCTTGGTGCCCGAGTTTTTGTATTTGCGTGATCAATTCGGCTGGCGAATGAACACCATCTTCAAGTTCTACTATCAGGCGTGGATCCTTTGGTCGCTAGCAGGAGCATACGGATTGATTATGCTTTTTGAACCCAAGGCAGATAGCGAGACGCAGGATCGATGGTGGCTGCTGGCATTATTCTCGGCAAGTCTTCTGGCAGGAGGGGTAGTTCTAAGCGAATTTGGCGCGCAAAAATTGGGCAAATTCGGCACCTCCGTTCTGGACTATCTTATGCTTTTACCAGCAGTAACAGCGGCTGCGTGGATGATTGCCAAAACCTGGCAAAAAGACTGGAAAATGCTTATGGGGGTTGTTGCGCTGTTTGGAGTGCTGGTAGGCATGGCTTTTCCGCTGATCGAAGGCTGGAACAAGACGAATGGATTCAATCCGGCAAGAGGTTTTTCACTGGATGGCAAGCGTGATTTCTACCTGAGTGCGGCGGATGAAATGAAGGCTGCCGAATGGTTGGCAGAGGCACCGATAGGAGTCATGGTTGAAGCCATTTCTGACACAGGAGGCAGCTATACCACCTATAACAGCATTTCAACCTTCTCAGGGATGCCAACTGTGTTAGGATGGGTGGGGCATGAAGCCCAATGGCGGGGAGGATACAAAGAAATAGGCACCAGGCAAGCGGATGTGAAGGAACTTTACAGTACTGGCAAGTGGGAACAAGCACAAACCATTATCGATAGGTATAATATCCGCTACATTGTGGTCGGAAACACCGAGAGAAATACCTACCAGGTGGACCAAAACAAGTTTGATGAGCATTTAGTAAAGGTTTTTGAGAGTCCAACGGTTGATATTTATGAGGTCAAGCCCTAACATGCAAATCAGTGACAATGAAAAATTAGTAGAAACGAATCATTCCCTGTTTGTCTGGTTCCTGCTGGCTTTTCTGGTTGGCTTGGGATTGCGACTCTGGCGATTGAGTGATATGTGTTTCACCCTGGCAGAAGCTCAAATGGCCCAGGGGGCCTGGCAGATGGCGATGGGGGATGCCTCTGGATTGCCGGGCGATATAAGCTACGCGGGACTGAGCGCGTTTTTGTTTTTCCTGTTTGAGCCAAGTTACCTTTTTGCCAGGTTGATGCCTGTTTTGCTGGGGAGTTCCCTGATTCTGATTCCTTGGTTCTGGCGGGATGTGCTTGGAAAACAGGCAGCACTCGTGCTGGCTTTTGGATTGGCAATCGATCCACTCTTGTTAAGCTTTTCACGCCAAATCGTGACGCCGATCTTCGTTCTGGCTGGTCTGGCATGGGCGGTGACGGCGCTAAAAAACAAGCGCCCTGTGTTGGCAGGGAGCATGCTTTCGCTGGCATTTTTAGGTGGTTACACGTTTTGGGTTGTGGCACTGGTCGGTGTGGTTGTTTTCCTGGTCGGGCGTAAACACGGGCAGTTCGAATTTGCCAGTCATTCATACAAGTCAAAAACATTTCTGATGCCTTTTTTGAGAAGTTTTTTTGTGAGTCTGGTGCTGGTTTGCAGCGGTTTCCTGTTATGCAGCCAGGGTCTTGGAGGCATTGGCGCTGGGCTGGTGGAATTTGTTCAGCTTTTTGGCGCAAAGTACGAAATTGCACTTTATCAGCCAATAATGGTAGCTCTTGCGTATAGCATATTACCTTTATTTTTTGCTGTTTGGGCATTAATCGATGATTTACGAAACCATCAATCTCTGAAGAACCTGCCATTCTTAATTGGCTGGCTGTTGAGTGTGTTGTTGAGTGTGTTGCTCGGCAGACGCGATTTGGGAATGCTGGTTTTTGCAGCCGTGTTTGCGTGGTTAGCAGCCGCGGGGCGTATTGCGTATATTCTTGAACAAAGATCGCAACGACAGGGTATCGTTCTCGCGGTTACCCTGTTCCAGATTGTGATCCTGGGTTACATCCAGATGGTCAGCGGGCGGCTGGTTAGTTCAACGGCTAATTCTCAGGATCTTCAGTTTGCGTTATTAGCCGTTTTAGCTGGGGTGCTGCTATTGGTGATATCCACCATTCATGTTGGCATCGGATGGTCGCGCCAGGTTGGCAGGCAGGCGCTGCAAAACAGCCTGCTGATCATGCTGATTTTTTTGACTGTTGGGTTGAGTTTGCGGTCCATCAGATCACAGCAAGAATCCACCACTCTGAGTTTGTTGGCAGGTCCAATCGTGCTGCCTAATAACGACATCGAAGAGGCTGTGGCTGAAATAGATTGGGAAGGACGAGCGGATCGGACTGAAATTTCCTATGATCTTGGCAACTTGGAGCAGGGTTTTCCCTGGTTTTTCAGACAGCAAGTGAACTGGAAAAGCGCGAAAACCAACGTTCAGGCAGACCTGATGCTTTCAGAAAATGAAACGGATTTCTCTGCTGCGGATGCGTATCGTGGAAGAAATATCGTTCTTTTCCGGACTATCGACACAAATGTGGTAAAACCAGTTGATTTCGTGAAGATTCTGCTTGGAGAGCCTTTACCCTTCGTTTCACAGAACGGGATCTTGTGGGTGCGATTAAACCTTTTTACGGGAGCAAATTGACGATGTGTCAGAAAAAACTACAACACTTGCCCAGGAATATCGCCATTGATGGACCAGCGGCATCAGGGAAAACAACCATCGGAACCTTGGTGGCTAACAAGATTGGGTACATGTGCCTTGATACGGGCATCATGTATCGGGCAGTGGCGTTTCAGGCTCTGAGAGAGGGCGTTGATATTGCTGATGAAGCGGCAGTGACGAATTTGGCAGAACGCATCGAAATCGACATCCTGCCAGCCAGCAGCCAGGACGGGCGCCAGTTTGATGTCATGGTCCATGGAGAAGACCACACCTGGGATATTCGGACTGCAGCTGTGAACGCGGTGGTCTCAGAGGTATCAGCATACCCGGGCGTGCGTAAGGCAATGACCCGCCAGCAGCGAAAAATAGCTGAAAAGGGAAAGATTGTGATGATCGGGCGGGATATTGGCACAGTGGTACTGCCTGATGCTGAATTGAAGATCTACCTGGATGCCTCTGTAGAAGTCAGAGCGCAGCGCCGATACATCGAGGACCTCAGCCATGGAAAGGATGCGTGCCTCCAGGATGTAATTACTTCGCTGCGACACCGTGATGAAATCGACTCGGGGAGGTCAGTTGCACCTTTGAAGGCGGCTGAAGACGCGGTGATTATCAATTCGGACGACATGACCGTGTACGATGTTGTCGAGTACGTGATGGAGCTCCTCGAAAAGCGGGGTTAAGGAGCCTGTCTCCAACAAGGTCGATTTTATGATAAGTGTTTGATGAGAAAAAATAAAGCGGGCAAAGGTTCGCATTTTTCGTAAAGAAAAAAGATAAAATTATCTTCAGAATCGTGAAAAGTGACTGGGGGTAAGACGGAGGCATGCTATAATTTATGCGACATGTTTCTGCCAGCATTTACCCTTACCGTTTTCCCCAATCAACTACCTGCTGCTGAAATGCAGTGGATACTCTGGATTTTGCCTGCCTTGCTGGCAACAGGCACAGGTTTTGCCATCTGGAAATTGCAGCGATGGGATACGCACTACTCATTGACAGAAGTAAAATGGTTCATTTTCCTGGCTTTACTGGTTTTTCCGCTCACTTTTTTGAGTTTTAAACCTTTCGATGGGCAACTTCTCACCCTGACAGGCATTACCGTTGAGCCTGTAGTCATGGTCATGAGCGCTCTGCCAGTTTTGCTGGCGGTGGGACTGGTGGGTCCCTTGCCGGCGGTGATCCTCGGAGTTGGCACTGGTTTAATGCAGTCTTTTCATTTGGGTCAGGACCCGATGGGGGTATTCTTCTATTCGAGCCTTGCGATAGCTTTTGCCTGGACGTTGGCACGCATAAAGGCTCAATGGCAAAGCGACTGGAAGCAGCATACCGTGGTACAGGTTATCCGCTCATTTTTGTGGACTATTCCCGTGATCATTCTGATCCAATTTACCCACGCATTGGTCTACGGTGAACGAAGCGTGTTGGCGATTCTAGAGCAAATCCTGATCCTGGTGGTAAGCCGCATACCGGAGGTGTTGATCAGTTCTTCGATCGTTTGGGCATTCGTTTATTGGCTGAATTCCGATTGGCATCCTATGGATTTCATCAAGGCATCACCCTCCTCCAATCCTTACGATAAAGTGATGGAACGCATCCAGGAACTGACCAATGGCGACTATGAGGAACAAATTCCACCTGCGGTGCTCTCTGGCAGCGAGAAGGCGCTTTTTATGGCTTTGGAGAAGCTGCGAGTTAATCTGCAGACGCGCAACGATGCCCAGGCAAGGTTACTTTCAGTCGACCCATCGCACTACTCACGGGAAGGCTATGATCTGGTGCTTTCCTCAATTTTGCGAGCGGCACTAACCCGGGATGCCTCCTCGGCACGGCTTATCTTGCTGGACAAGTCGCCAGAAACCCGGCGGGGCGAGATGCGCCTGCGCCTTGGGCAGGGAGAAAACACAAGGCTTTATGCTTATCTGGACGTGCTGATCATCGAAAAAATTGGTGATCAAGATCAGTTAATCCTGAGTGATCTCAAAGTGGATCAATACTTTGGTCTGACGTCGGGAACTCCGCATCCACAATCTATAGCCGCCTTGCAATTACGCGGTAATGGCAATTCGCAGGGAGTGCTCTGGGTCGGGTTTGAACAAAACCATTGGTTTGATCAGGAAGATATCCAGTTCTACCAGCAGTTGGCTTACCGTGCCTCGGCAGCCATAAGCACAAAAGAACAAATTTCCAAGGTTCAAAGCGAAAAAGGTTGGTTGAGCCTGGCATTTAATGCTTTTCCCGATCCGATATTGGTCCTCAATAAGGATGCGCAAATTCAATTCAGTAATACAGCCGCCAATGAAGCAAGTGATAAAGGCGAAGCGCTCATTGGCAAAAAGGGCAGTGAAGTACAGATTGTGAATGAGAAGCTCAAGAATATTCTCAGCACGGATAAGAAAAATACTGCGTTAAACACCCTGCAGCTTGACGGAAATAAGGCCTACGAAGTGTTGCGATTTCCGCTTGAAGGCGATCAGGAACGTCAGGGGGAAGTGGTTTTGTTGCGGGATACAAGCTGGCTGCAACAGTTGAACAATCAAAAGAATGAATTTGTCAGCAACATCAGCCACGATCTTCGTGCGCCCCTCTGGCTGATGAAAGGTCACACCAAGTTACTGTCCAATATAGGCAAACTGAGCCCGGAACAGCGCAAGTATGTCGATAAAATCGATGCGGGGATTGACTCCATGACACGGTTGGTGGACAAGGTTTTAAACCTTGAAAGACTGGACAACGATGGGTTGCTGGTCTATACCACTTTCAGCATACAAGACACCATTGATGACACGATCAAGCTTTTGGGCGTCCAGGCACAGCAGAAAAAGATCAGCCTGAACGTGGATTACGGCGGATTGAAGAGCCCTTACATCTCCGCTGATCAAGTCATGATTCAGCAGGCACTCTATAACCTGATCGAAAATGCGATCAAGTTCTCTCCACGAGGAGAAAGTGTGTTGGTCAGCGCTGAATGTGATTTGAGCTGGATGCATATTGCCGTTAAGGATAATGGGAAAGGCATCGCGCCATTGGATCAACCCAAACTATTCACCCGCTTTTTCCATGTAGATGATGATCAGGCGTACGAAAATCGAGGTCAAGGGTTAGGACTGGCGATTGTAAAATCGGTTGCAGACAGACATGGAGGAAGTGTGAGCGTGAAGAGCACGTTGGGTGAGGGCAGCACCTTCTATTTGGATCTCCCACTAAACAAAATTGAACCAAAGAGAATGTTAAAAAAGGCGTAGTAGTCTGGTCCAAACCTAAACGTTAGACTTTGCACGGAATATGCCACCTTTTTTGCAAACCACACACCTGCAAAAGACAAACGCCATGAACCAAAATATCAGATCAAACTAAGCGAAGTTGAACGTTCCCAATTAAGGCAGTTCATTTCTTCCGGTACAGCGCCAGCCCGGAAACCGCGCCGAGCGCAGATATTGTTGAAGTCAGACAGTAGTACCGAGGGAACGGATTGGAATTATCAGGTGATCTGTGAAGCATTCGATGTATCCAACGTAACTGTGAGCAAGGTTCGCCGAGACTATTTTGAAGGAGGGTTGGAAACCGCCCTCAATCGCAAGAAGCCAGATCGCATCTACGCATGCTGACTGGATGGTGAAAATGAGGCTCACCTGATTGCGCCAGTCTGCAGCGAAACTCCACCTGGAAGAGATTGCTGGACTTTGCGCTTATTGCGTATTCGGTTGATAAAGTGTTCACTACAGGTTTGCCATTTATCTTTTTTCCATAGGTCCTCCAAGGATGGTCATAAGGAGGCGGCAACGGTTTTGGACTCTCTGATTTGGAAGAGACAACCGCATCTTGCTTGGATCTTTGCTTCACAGAACGGTTGCATTTGCCAGATCCCCGTTTCTTCGTAGTGGCAGGCTCCCGTGCCGGCGTAGTGCCAGGCGCTTGTGCCGGTGAAGTGGCAACCCCCGTGCCGGCGTAGTGGCAGGCCCCCGTGCCTGCCATTTGGACCAGACGAAAAGCGGTCAACCATACCAATTTGATATTTTTGAAAAAACCATTAGTCCCTGTCAATTCAACTTGTGTCAAGGAAATTTGTGTCAAGGCAATTTTGCCACTAATTGCTCTTACAGCTCTTACAGTCGAGATTCAGCAAGGGAGAAAAGTACTATAATATAAAATTTAGAGGTAATTCAGATATTAATGATGAATGAAGAACGATTAAAGCAAATATTGGAAGCTGAAGAACAAGCACAGTCATTGTATGAGATGGCCGTAAAGAAAGCTGAAACGCTGCCAGAACAGGCAAAACAAGCCGTCCAACTCTTATTGGAGGAAACCAGGCAGAAGGCTGAACTTGACGGCGCACGCTTGACGGAAGAAATCATCAACCCAAAAATTATTGAGGAAATTGTCCAGCAATACGCCCAAAGAACAGCTAAAAGAGATGCTTTGGCACAGGTGAACATGCCAAAAGCTATTGATTACGTTGTCCAAGTTTTATTAGGAAAATCATAAATCATATGAGTCTTAGCAGCGTAAGCGCTTACGCCAACGTCCACACACGTGTTCGTGGCATGATTAGCAATTTACTGAGTGATGCAACATTCGTCAGGTTAAGTGCCTGCCCGGATCTCAGCACTCTGATCGCAAAACTGGATGAAACCAGCTATGCTTCCTGCCTGGCTTCCTCAGAAGAATCGATCAAGTCCTCCCGAAGGGCGGCTTATGAGATTCGCAAGAAACTAACACGCGATTACAAAATCATTATTCAACATGCACCATCTTTCGCAAGGCCGTTGCTGGAACAGCTTTTTAAACTTTACGAGGTGGACAACCTTAAGGCAGTGCTGCGCGGGATTGAAGTTGGGGAAGACTGGGAAAAAATTCGATACACCTTATTTCCTATCGAAAACTACCCTACCTTGCCTTTTGAAGAGATGTTTCAATGCGGAACAGTTGAATCTGCGATCGTTTTGCTGAACAATACTGAATATCAAACAGATTTACAACTGGCATTAACCCGTTACCATGACGAAAAGAGTTTGTTCCCGGTTGAGGTGGCGATTGATTTGAACTACTGGCGAAGGCTCTGGGATCAAATCAACTCATTACCCCAACAGGACCAAAAGATTGCCCGAAAATTAATCGGAATGATGGTTGATAAGAATAATCTCACCTGGGCTGCACGTTATCGGGCTTTTCACCATTTTTCAGAGAGTGAAATTATTAATTACACCCTGCCATTTGGCTATAAGGTCGATGATAGCATCATCAGAGCCATCGCAGCAGATAGAGACCCCTTTCAGCTTGTAGCAGAAATTTATCCCGCCATTCTTAAAGAAGGAAGTCTCGATGGCAAAAGCACAAGCAAGTGGCAGCTAAACGAAACCATCTTCACAAGAATGATCTATTCGACATGCAGAAATGCCTTTTCAGATGGATCCTTCACCATTGGTTTGCCACTGGCTTACTTGCTTGTTTTAGAAATGGAGATACAGGATCTAACTCTGTTATTTGAAGCGAAATCTCTTGAAATGCCGGTGGACCAATATGCCCCCTATCTCATTCACAAATTACAAAATCTGACAAAAAACCAATCCAAGGATTACTAAGATGAAATGGTATCCCGAACGCATGACGGAAGTTGAAATTGAAGTCCCTAATCAGTTCGCCAGGAAGGTAACAGAACTCCTGGCTGATGAAGGCTTCCTTCAGTTGGAAGACATCAGCTACTTGCACGCAAAGGGGAGTGATACTCGCGGATCAAATTGGCAGGTGAAAGCCAATCAGTTCGCAAACCTTGAAAAACAACTTCTCGAAACATTACGCTCTCTGAACATCGATCCAGGCCAATCACCTGATGGGCACATCAAGATGATTTCGGAACCTGAAGACATTCAACCCTTTGTAAATCAATTGGAGGAGGAGATACAGACCAGATCAAAAGATCTGGTGGCAGCACAGCAGGAGATTAACCTGCGCAATACTTATATTCGTTTGCTCACTCCCCTCTCTGACGTAAATATCCCTTTTGAAAGGATCCGGAATCGCCGTTACATCTATTCGGTTCTTGGTACAATGCCATCTGACAAAATAGACCGCTTCGAAACCAGCATGACCAACATCCCGTTCGTGTTGCTGGAACTAAAAAAAGAAGGCGACCAGGCAATAGTACTGTTACTGGGGTCACGTCAAAACAAAGATTACCTCCACAGGGCAGCCCGCAGTGCTTACCTTGTGGGCGTTGATCTGCCCGATAGTTATCGTGGAACGCCGGCGGAGATAATTGCTGTCCTAAACACAGAAATCGAGGCTCTTAAGTCCAGGATGGATAGCAGTTCTCATGAAATTGAAAAGATCCGGGACAGTCGGTCACACAACTTGCGAGAAATCTATTGGCAGGTACGCTACAGCCGTTTGTTATCTGAGTCAATGATGCGCTTCGGGAAATTGGAACACAGTTACTTGGTGGCAGGATGGTTGCCAAGCAACAAACTGGAAAAACTTTCGAGCGACCTACAGGCTATTTCTACCTCTATCATCATTGATGTCAAAGAAAGCGGTAAGGATTCGGAAACAATAAATGCCCCAATATTGATCGAAACGAAAGGTTTTGCCCAGGGCTTTCAGAAGTTGGTGACGACTTATGGAATGCCTTCCTATAATGAGCTCAACCCAACATTGCTATTACTTCTTACTTTTCCGTTAATTTTTGGAGCTATGTTCGGCGATGTTGGACATGGACTGGTTCTCACGATAGCAGGATTGATTCTAATGCTCAAAAAAGTCAAAAAACTGGAGAGCTTAGCCAGTTTTGGACCAGTGGTTCTGCTGTGCGGCATTTCGTCAATAGTATTTGGTTTCCTTTTTGGAAGCATATTTGGTATCGAAGACCTACTGCCAGCTGTTTGGATGCATCCGATGCACAACATAATGAGTTTGCTTTTGATTACAGCCGGATTTGGCGCAATTTTGCTTTCGCTGGCAAATATCCTTGCCTTGGTCAACGACTTTCACCAGCGCCACTGGGTGCATTTCTTTTTCAACAGCAAAGGTCTGGCGGGTTTGCTGCTTTATTGGTCCTTGTTAGGGTTGATCCTGAGTTTATCTATCAAGAATTTTCCGGTGGATCAGCTTGTTTTCATCGCGGTCGCAATCGTGAGTATCCTGATGATCTTTCTCTCAGGTTTTCTTGAGCGCTATTTCGAAAAGAAAAAGCCGTACTTCGAAGGTGGTTTTCTGCTCTACTTCATCCAATCTTTCTTCGAGCTCTTTGAGACACTGATTGGCTACCTGAGCAATTCTCTATCCTATGTCCGCATTGGTGCTTTTGCTGTCGCGCACGCCGGCTTGAGTTCGGTTTTCTTTATTTTGGCAAATATTGTAGACCCTAGCAAAGGAGTCGGCTATTGGCTGATTGTTGCCTTTGGAAATATTTTTGTGATTGGTTTTGAGGGTATGATTGTCAGCATTCAAACGCTGCGATTGGAATACTACGAATTTTTCAGCAAGTTTTTCTCAGGCGGAGGGCGAAGATATCAACCTTTTCGACTGGCTAAATCGAATTTAGAAGGAGCAAAATAAAATGCCTATTCTTACTTACGCAATCATTTTTCTAATCGGGCTTGTCCCACTAATTCCGGCTTGGGTCTATTTCAGATATCGCCTTAAATCCCAACCGGTAAAAGCCACCAAGAATGTGCTCATCGGGCTGGGTGGACTCAATGTGGTTATTGGGTTGATGGCTGTCGCGCTGGGAGTTATCTGGTTAATGACGCCCACAGGCGTGCAGGCTGCGGGTTTCATACAAGAGGCTGCCAGTGATCCTTACGCCTCTCTTGCTGCTGCCATCTCAACCGGCGTTGCTGCTGTTGCATCTGGCATAGCAGTTTCAAATACCGGATCCGCTGCTTTAGGGACAATTACTGAGAAACCAGAACTATTCGGTCAGGCCCTGATTTTTGTGGGTTTGGCTGAAGGTATTGCCATCTATGGGCTGCTGATCTCCTTCCTGATCCTCAATAGATAAGGCTGTCGTGAAAGTTTGGGTTATCGGACATGTCGACGCCGTACTTGGGTTTGCCCTGGTTGGTGTTCACGGTGAAGCGGTAGATTCTGTCGAGGGCATGAATCGGGCTCTCGATGCTGCGATCGCCAATCCTGAGCTTGGCTTGGTTTTGGTGACAGAAGACTGTTCCAAACTGGCACCAGACCGTGTAGCCCGATTGAAAAGCGGGATCGAACCACCGCTATTCTTAGAAATTCCTTCACCCAATTACACGAATTCTGAGGGTATTTCTTTCATGAGCTTGGCTGAACAATCAATCGGCATCCGAAAATGACGATTAGCGAACCGGATTAACAACTATGTTGAAATCGATAGATGAAAGAATAGCGGATTTAACGCGCACAATTTTAGAAGCTGCACAAGCCGACGCTGAAAAAATCAATGCGGAAGCCAGGCGTCAAGAGGCTGAAATTCTAAAACGTGGAGAATTGCAGGCAAAGCAGCTATACGCCGAGATTCTCGAAAAAGCCCGAAGAGAAGCGGAGTTCCGCAAGGAGGAGAAACTTGCTGAAATTACGGTTAAAGCCAGGGTTGAAGCTTATGAGAGGCGGGAGCAGCTATTGGAAAGCGTTTTTTCACAAGTTCAGGATCGGCTGGCAAATGTCCCGGAAGAGCCCAATTATTCCGAAGCTTTGATGGGCTTGGTTCGGGAAGCTATCGGGCAATTGCAGTCCAAAAATGTTGTGCTGAAGTTTGATGCCAAATCTCGAAAGATTATCAGTGAAGAACACTTGAAGAAACTCAGTTCTGAGCTTGGAATCCAGATCGAAATCGGAGAGAACCTGAGTGAAGAAACCGGAGTGGTAGCCATGGATGAAAAAGGACACCGCAGCTTCGAAAACACGCTCGAAAGGCGCTTGGAAAGGCAAATGGAAAGGCTTCGAAGCAAGGTTTTTGAGATTTTGATAGGAGAAATTGCATGACAAATGCAGCAGCTGTTATCACCTGGATCAACGGGCCTGTCATTCGAGCACGAGGGTCAAGCCAAGTTGCGATGGGAGACATGGTGGGTGTAAGTGACCAGAATTTGATCGGGGAAGTGATTGGTCTGCACGACAATGAAATGACTATCCAGGTCTTCGAAGAGACCAGCGGTCTGATGCCTGGTATGCCAGTATACAGCACTGGTTTGCCACTCTCTGTCGAATTAGCACCCGGTTTGATCGGTGGTATTTTTGATGGCATTCAACGTCCCCTTCTTGTCATTGAACAGAAAACCGGTTCATTCATTGGGCGCGGCTTCGGCGTCACCCCTCTTAATCGGCAAACACGATGGTCATTCACTCCCCTTATGGGAAGCGGGGCTAAAGTGAGCCAGGGTATTGTGATTGGAGTTGTGCCGGAAACGGGTATGATAACACACAAAATCATGATCCCTCTTGGGGTCTCAGGTACTCTAAACTGGGTTGCACCGGCAGGCAAGTACACGATCGACCAAGTGATTGCCAAGGTTGCAACAGAACAAGGAGAAGAGCCCATTACCATGCTGAGGCGCTGCCCTGTGCGTAAAGCCCGCCCCTTTAAAAACCGCAAAGAAAAGAACGAACCTTTGCTGACAGGTCAACGTGTTTTGGATACTTTCTTCCCTCTGGTCAAAGGCGGCTCCGCAATCATCCCGGGAGGTTTCGGAACTGGCAAAACGATTACACAACACCAGGTTGCCAAGTGGTCAGACGCGGATGTGGTTGTTTATATCGGTTGCGGTGAACGTGGCAATGAAATGACCGAAGTCTTGCAGGAGTTCCCCAAATTAATAGACCCGCGTTCGAAGAGACCTTTGATGGAACGCACCATCCTGATCGCAAACACTTCAAACATGCAGGTAGCTGCGAGGGACGCCAGCGTGTACACCGGAATAACCATTGCGGAATATTACAGGGATATGGGTTACCATGTTGCCCTGATGGCGGATTCCACCTCGCGTTGGGCTGAAGCCATGCGTGAAATCTCCGGCAGACTTGAAGAAATGCCAGCGCAGGAAGGCTATCCTGCCTATCTCTCTTCTCGCCTGGCCGAGTTCTACGAGCGGGCAGGATTGGTTGAAACCTTCAATGGAGATACAGGCTCTGTCAGCATCATTGGTGCGGTTTCCCCCCCGGGTGGAGATTTTTCCGAACCAGTCACCCAACAGACGCGTCAATATACCCGTGTTTTTTGGGGATTGGACAAAAACCTGGCCTCGGCGCGACATTTTCCATCAGTGAACTGGTTGAATTCTTATAGTGAGTATCTCGACAACGTAACTGACTGGTGGCAAGCAGAAACTCAAATGCCCTGGCGGGAACTGAGAGCAAAAGCTATGCAGATTCTTAACGAAGAAGGTCACCTCGATCAAATTGTTAAATTGGTCGGCCCGGACGCGCTGCCGGACGAGCAGCGCGTGACCCTAGAAACCGCCCGCCTGCTGCGGGAAGCATTTTTGCAGCAAAACGCACTTGATGAAATTGACACCTATGCCACACCACAGAAGCAAATAAAAATGCTTGAGTTGATCCTGCACTTTCAGAAAAGGGCAGAGGCAGTTGTTTTAAAGGGCGCGATCATCAACACAATTCAACAATTGCCCATTCTCAATTCGCTTATCCGTATGAAAAACACGGTACCAAACGAAGAACTTGAGCGGCTGGACGAGATCCGCAACTCGCTGGATGAGCAATTTGACCAATTGGAGTTACTCTATCGATGAAAACGACTGAACGAAGCGCAGGTTTGTTAATTGCCGGCATCACAAGTGTAGAAGGACCGATCATCCGGGTTGAAGATACTGGTTTGGTCGCTTACGATGAATTCGTTGAGATCATCGACTCCAAAAATCAAACGCGGGTGGGCAGAGTGTTGGAAGTTGGGGATAACTTTGCTGTAATTGAAGTCTTTTCGGGCACAAGCGGATTGACCACAGAGGGTACACGTGTTCGTTTCAGCGGAAGATCACTGCAGGTGCCTGTGAGCCGCGAAATGCTCGGACGCATCTTCAATGGAATGGGGAAGCCCATTGATCATGGTCCTTTGCCATTGGCGCATAATTTTGCGGATATCAATGGACTACCCATCAACCCCACAGCACGCCATTATCCCCGCGATTATATTCAAACCGGCATCTCCACCATAGACGCGATGAATACCCTCGTCATGGGTCAAAAAGTACCCATTTTTTCAGGCAGTGGCATCCCCCACGATCTTTTAGCCAGCCAGATTGTGCGGCAGGCACGCATAGGCAGCCAGGCTGGGATCACTGAAGAACGGGACGAAAATTTTGCAATTGTTTTTGCTGGTATGGGCATCAAACATGATGTGGCAGAAGCCTTCCGAAAAGCTTTTACCGAGAGCGGCGCGCTAAACCGGGTGGCTATGTTCCTGAACCTGGCTGATGACCCTGTTGTGGAGCGTCTCGTTACACCAAAAATTGCCCTGACCCTGGCTGAGTACCTGGCATTTAAGTGTGATCAGCATGTTTTGGTTGTGATGACGGATATTACCAATTATTGTGAAGCCCTCAGGCAGATATCCAACAAACGTGGTGAAGTGCCCAGCCGAAAGGGCTACCCCGGGTACATGTATAGCGACCTGGCAAATCTGTATGAAAGAACCGGCAGGATTAAGGGCAGTGAAGGTTCAATCACCCAGCTTCCAATTCTAACCATGCCCAATGACGACATCACGCATCCTATTCCCGATATTACCGGCTATATCACAGAGGGTCAGATTGTGTTGTCGCGCAGTCTTACCGCTCAGGATATTTATCCGCCTGTCAGCGTGCTTCCATCACTCAGCCGCTTGATGAAAGATGGAATCGGAGAAGGCAAAACACGCGCTGACCATCCCGCACTGGCGTCGCAGCTCTATGCTGCTTACGCGCATGTGCAGGATGTACGCTCCTTGGCCTCTGTTATTGGTGAGGAAGAGCTCTCTGCGATTGACCAAAAATATTTTGAGTTTGGCAGGGCTTTTGAACAGCAATTTGTCAACCAATCGTTTACCGAGAACAGATCCATTGAAGAAACGCTCTCAATTGCCTGGAAAATTCTTTCAATTCTCCCCAAGACAGAACTAACCCGCATCAAAGAAAGCGACATCGAAAGATATTATGGCGCCGCTTAACATCGCCCCCACCCGCAGCAATCTTCTCCAGATGCGGTCAAAGCTGGCTTTTGCCAGGGAGGGGTTCAGCATCCTGGATAAAAAACGGGAGGTGCTGACCGCGGAATTGTTGCGCGTGGCTGGGGAAGCTGAATCAATAAACCAGCAAGCGCAAGTCTTGTTTAAGGACGCTTACCAGGCGTTGGAACTGGCGCGCCTGTCGATGGGGCAGGAAAGGATCGAGTGGGCTGCAATGGCGGTGACCCACTCAGTTGACGTGAATGTTGTTAACCACGGCATGATGGGCGTGCCCATTCCGCAGGTCGAAGCCCACGGTGAGCCCCCAGCTATCTCGTACAGTCTTGGCGATACCTCTGTTGCGTTGGATGTATCTAATGAAGCATTCTGTAAGGTGTTACAGATTATCCCCCGACTGTCTGAGCTGTCTGTATCAGTCTGGCGTCTTTCACGCGAATTGATCAAAACACAACGGCGAGTACATGCCCTGGAGAAAATCTTCATCCCCCAATATGAGGAAACAATTCTCTTTATTGAGAATACGCTTGAAGAACAAGATCGGGAAGAAATCTTTACGCTCAAGTGGCTAAAAAGCCATCAATCCAGCCAGACTTGAGTAAACGATTGTTTTAGCAAATTGAGTGCCACCGTCAACCTATTGATGAGAGATCTTTCCTCATCCAAATTTGAAGGCAGTAATCGGGTTTTAATCAACCGACCCCCTTTACTGCAGTGTTCTCACTATAAGATCCCCAACATTTTGCGCAGTGAGAGATTGTTGACCGTCAGATCTCCAGTCGCATCCAAGCGGCATTACTTATCTAAAAATCACAGCCAGATCCAGTCATATTAAAGCCACTTTTTTCTAAAAATTTCATCATCACAATATTTGGCCAAACGTTACCCAATTGGACTGTGCACTATTTGTCAAAGAGGATGTTTATTAATAGAAAATCAAAGAAGATTTCATCTTCATTCTCCTCATTCTATCTTTTGAAATAAAATAATTACAATTGATTCGTAGTAGGGGCGAAGCATGTGTTTAGACAAGTATGATTGTTTACACATTATACAGGGTGATTGTTTACATATTCCAGGGCAGACACGGGGGTCTGCCCCTACAAAGCTGCCCCCTCCTTAACCCCTGGAGGTAGGGGTAACCCTGTGGTTACCCGCTCTCATGGCATATATGCGCTTGGTATTATGATCCAGAAGATTCTATGTGATTGACAAAAGTGTAAACAATCATCCTACACAAATTGTAAACCATCATTGTCCTAACAGCATGCTCGCCCCTACCTCCAAAAATGGTCGTTTCATAATGTTATTCAACACCCTTTTGTCAAAAATATTTGACAAATAAGCTATTTGTTATTAAAATAATAATTTGCGTGAATTGTATTGGAACGACAAACTAAGAAACACTGGAAATCTACTTTCCAGCGCTTTTTTGTGTCTTAAAGCCCTCGTCTACATCAGGAGGTATGAGTGGAAACAACTAATATGAAAGCTCTTCGGATCAACCTTGCATCTCCAGAGGTCATTAAAAGCTGGTCTTATGGAGAAGTTCTCAAACCTGAAACCATTAATTATCGACGTTTACGACCGGAAAAAGACGGCCTGTTTTGCGAAGCAATCTTTGGACCAACGCGCGACTGGCAATGTTACTGCGGTAAGTACAAAAATCCGCGTTACAAAGGAATTATCTGTGACAAGTGTGGTGTTGAAGTAACCCGCTCTTCTGTGAGGCGCGAACGCATGGGTCACATAGGATTAGCAGCTCCGGTGGCGCATATCTGGTATACCCGCCGCATCCCGTCCTATCTTGGTTTATTGCTCGACATCTCCCGTCGGAATCTGGACCGGGTGCTGTACTTTGCGCAATATATTATCACCTATGTGGATGATGATGGCCGTCAAAAAGCTCTAAAGCGCTTGGAAGATGAGATCAGCTTGTCTGAGCGTGAACTGATCGCCAAGATTAATGGCGAGATCGCAGAAGTCAAGAAACAGCGCGATCGCGAGCTGAAGGAACTTGACGCGCAGATCGAACAAATCAACAGGGAATATGACGAGAAGGTTGCAAGCTTATTTGAGCCTGTCATTCAGCAGGGTCAGAGCCTGGAGCGGGAATTGCGGGAAAAAACCGGAAAGACTGTGCGCAAGCCGATTAACTTCGAATTAGATGGCGACAATCAGACCATCGTGGAAGTTGGCGAAGAAGTTGCAGCTAAACATATCTCCCGCGTGCAGAAGGTCGTGAAGGAAAGGATGGAAATCCTTGAAACGGATCTGAAGAAAGAGCGCGCTGAAAAAATTGAACAATACAAAATTCAAAAAGAAGAAATCCGCGCTAAAGCTGAATTGGTGATGGAAGATTTGCGCAGTCAGTTGGATGATCCGGATGTGGTTGCGAAAACCCAAAATGCCCAACATCGGGATGAGCTCTACGAATTGCAGCCTTTTACCTTCCTGAGCGAAGCGCGCTACCGGGAGTTAAAATCCCGCTGGGGAAATATCTTCAAAGCCGACATGGGTGCCGAAGCCTTTTATGATATCCTCCGCCGCCTCGACTTGGATGCGCTTTCGGAACAACTATGGCAAGAAGCGCGCACAACCAAAAGCAAGCAGAAACGCAAGAAAGCAACCAGCCGCCTGAAGGTTGTTGAGGCTTTCCGCCGCTCAACCAACAAGCCTGAATGGATGATCCTGACTGTTCTGCCAGTCATTCCTCCGGACCTGCGCCCAATGGTGCAGTTGGATGGCGGTCGATTCGCGACTTCTGACCTGAACGATCTTTATCGCCGTGTGATCAACCGCAACAACCGCTTGAAGCGCTTGCTTGAGCTCGGCGCTCCGGATGTCATCGTGCGAAACGAAAAACGTATGCTGCAGGAAGCAGTTGACTCGCTGATTGATAACTCACAGAGAGGGCGGATGTACTCACGGCGTGGTCGGCGCGAATTGCGCTCACTATCTGATATGCTGAAGGGAAAGAAAGGTCGTTTCCGCCGTAACCTGTTGGGTAAACGAGTGGATTATTCCGGGCGTTCTGTCATTGTAGTTGGACCTCATTTGAAGTTGAATCAGTGTGGTTTGCCAAAGTCGATGGCGTTGGAACTCTTCCGACCCTTCGTGATTGCCGGCCTGGATAAACATGGCTACACCTCCAACATCAAGGGCGCAAAACGCTACATTGAGCGCAACCGGCCAGAGGTTTGGGAAGTGCTGGAAGAAGTAATCAAGGAGCGCCCCGTGCTCCTGAACCGCGCACCAACTCTGCACCGCCTTGGTATCCAGGCTTTTGAACCTGTATTGATTGAAGGCAGTGCCATTCAACTGCATCCGTTGGTGACTACCGCTTTCAACGCTGACTTTGACGGCGATCAGATGGCTGTACATGTGCCGCTTTCAAGCAAGGCAGTGGCAGAAGCGCGCGAGCTGATGCTGGCAAGCAAGAACTTGCTGAAACCAGCCAGTGGCGAGCCTATCATCAGCCCAGGAAAAGATATGGTGTTGGGTGTTTATTACCTGACCATGGATCAGAACCTCCCACAAAAGGGAGATGGGCGCGTTTTTGGCGATATTAACGAGGTTTTGTTGGCTTACCAACTCAAGCAGGTGCAAGTGCACACCAAGATCAAACTGCGCGTCAAGACGATTTTCAACGATCAAAATGAGCGACTAAAGCAACCCGAGGTTCGGATCATCGACACTACGGTGGGTCGGGCGATCTTCAACGACATTCTGCCAGAATCAATGCGATTCACAAACATCCCACTGGATAAAGGCGGCGTTCGTGATCTGATTGCAGATATTTATGATCTGGATGGACAGGAAATAACCACCCAGGTGGCTGACAGCATCAAAGATATCGGGTTCCGCTATGCTTCACAGTCTGGTTCAACCCTGGCTGTCGCGGATATCACCGTCCCGCCTGAAAAAGCCGAGATGATCCAGGATGCCCTGCTTGAAGTTGAACGCGTTCAGAAGGAATACCGGCGCGGTCTATTGACTGAGCAGGAACAGAATGACCTGATTATTGAAGTTTGGCAGGAAACCACCAAGAATGTTGGAGATGCAGTTAGTAAGCACCTTGATCCAAACGGCAACCTTTCGACCATGGCAGTCTCAGGCGCGACCAAGGGTGGTTTCAGCCCGATTTCTCAGATGGCAGGTATGCGCGGTTTGATGGCTGATCCCTCAGGTCGCATTATCCCCATGCCTATTCGCTCCAACTTCCGCGAAGGTCTGTCGGCATTGGAATACTTTATTTCCACGCATGGTACCCGCAAGGGTCTGGCTGACACTGCCATTCGAACTGCGGATGCAGGTTACCTGACCCGGCGCCTGGTGGACGTGGCACAGGACGTGATCATCAACAACGAGGACTGCGGCACATCCGAAGGCATTTGGGTGTCTTCTGAGGACGACGTCGCCGGACAGCCTTTCAACGAACGCATTTACGGCCGCTTGCTGGCTGAGCGCGTGATCGATCCTGTCACTGGTGAAGTGATCGGTGAGCCAAACGACATGATCAATAAAGCGCTAAGTCTGCAGATAACTAAATTGGTCGACAAAGGTTTGAAGAAGGTAAAAGTCCGCTCTCCATTAACATGTGAGCTCGTACACGGCATTTGTGCCCGGTGCTATGGCATGGACCTTGGTCGGGGCAAGATGGTCGATCTTGGCTCGGCGGTGGGTGTGGTCGCGGCTCAGTCAATTGGCGAGCCTGGCACGCAGCTGACCCTGCGAACTTTCCATACCGGCGGCGTGGCAGGTGGTGGTGATATCACCACTGGTCTTCCTCGTGTTGAGGAGCTTTTTGAAGCCCGCCGAATGCCGCGAGGTGAAGCTGTTATCACTCAGATTAACGGTAAAGCTCACATCATGGTTTCAGAAAAGAATCCGGATATCCGCACTGTGCGGGTGGAAAGCAGCGAGATGGTTGAGCAGCGTTATGCTATCCCCGCTGGCTGGGAAATCAAGGTGAAGGACGAAGACGAAGTCACAAAGGATACAGTCTTGGCGACCCACGAAGAGACCAGTATCACCGCTGAGCATGCTGGCAAGGTCCGGATTGAAGATGGTGAAGTCGTGGTTTCATACGAGGATCGCCTGAGTGAAGATTATGAGATCCCCTCGACATCCCGCCTGTTGATCAGTGAAGGTCAGATGGTAAAGGCAGGTGAACAATTAACTGAAGGTCCGCTTAACCCACATACCATTTTGAGGATCAACGGCATGGAGGCAACCGAGTTATATTTGCTGAAAGAAATTCAGCAGGTTTACCGCACACAGGGTCAAAACATCAACGATAAGCATTTCGAAGTCATCATCCGCAAGATGCTGAATAAGGTGCAGATCACCAGACCTGGTGACTCTGAATTCCTACCGCAGGATTTGGTGGATCGCCTTGAGATCCGCAAGATCAATGAGGACCTGGTGGCTCGCGGTTTGCGACCAGCGCGATATGTAAATGTTTTGCTCGGTGTTTCCAAGGCATCACTCAGCACAGATTCGTTCTTGTCGGCAGCCTCCTTCCAACACACCATCAAGGTGCTGGCTGGGGCAGCTATCTCTTCCAAGGAAGACCCATTGTATGGGCTCAAGGAAAACGTCATCATCGGAAAGCTGATTCCGGCTGGGACAGGCTTTATTCCTGGTCGTTTTGAAGACCAGGTAAAGGAAGTAGTACCGGGCAACCCGGATATCGCTGTGAAACAACTGGATATCTTCAATGAAGAGCTCGATCAGGCTGAGGGTTCGGACGACGAATTAGAGGAAAGCGAAGTTGTTGGATTTGATCTCTATGACGATGAAAACTTCGAAGATGATGAAGATCTGATGGACGATGACGAATAGTTCAACGCGCAGAAATTGAAAATAAAGACCCGGAGCGGACAGTCACTTCGGGTCTTTTTATGCTATAGTTGGTAAAAATTGGAAAGAAAAACGACCTAGCCAGAGAAAGAGCGGATTATGAGCACAACCGTCTCCCATAAGATCAATATTAACGCTGAAATGCAGCAATCCTATCTGGATTATGCCATGAGTGTCATCGTGTCGCGGGCATTGCCCGACGCGCGGGATGGACTGAAGCCGGTCCAGCGGCGTATCTTGTATGCCATGTACGATATGGGTATCCGGGATGACACACCGCATAAGAAGTCTGCACGCATCGTTGGCGAGGTTTTGGGTAAGTACCACCCCCACGGCGACACTGCGGTTTATGACGCAATGGCAAGAATGGCTCAGGATTTTTCAGAACGTTATTTACTTGTTGATGGGCAGGGGAACTTTGGCAGCGTGGATGGCGATCCGCCAGCAGCGATGCGTTACACGGAAGCAAGGCTTTCATCCCCAGCTATTGAGATCCTGCGCCAGCTGGACATGGACACAGTTGATTACATTGACAATTTTGACGGGTCTCTGAAAGAACCAGAAGTGCTGCCTTCGGCCATCCCAAATATGCTGGTCAACGGAGCATCAGGTATTGCCGTGGGCATGGCAACCAACATTCCGCCCCATAATCTTGGGGAGGTTGTGGATGCCCTGGTGATGATGTTGGAGAACTGGGATAGCATTGAAGAAATTACCGTTGAAGACATCATGCGGTTTATCAAAGGACCGGATTTTCCAACTGGCGGTCTGATTTTGCAGGATGAGGGTTCCGTTCCTCTGACGACAATTTACGGTTCCGGGAATGGAACCATCAAAGTGCGCGCGCGCACGCGCATTGAAGAAATGTCTCGCGGGCGTATGCGGATCATCGTAACCGAGCTGCCATATATGGTGAATAAATCTGCTCTGATCGAAAGAATCGCTGAAATTTCACGTGAAGGTGGTTTGGAAGGATTAGCGGACCTGAGGGATGAATCCGATCGGCAGGGTATGCGGATTGTGATTGACCTGAACAAGAATGCTGATCCTGAAGAGATCCTGGCAACTCTTTACAAACGCACCCAAATGCACAACACCTTCGGCATCAACATCCTGGCATTAGTGGATGGCAGCCCGCACCGTCTGACGCTTAAACAGGCATTGCGTGTCTATGCGGAGCACCGGTTGGTGGTAATACGCCGGCGCAGTGAGTTTTTATTGAAGAAGAACGAGGACCGCCTGCACATTCTTGAGGCGTTGAAGGTTGCAATTGATCACATCGATGAAGTGATTCGGATAATACGCAAATCGGCGTCTGTTGATGATGCCCGTACCAACTTGATGAGCAAGTACAAACTGGATGAAATTCAGGCGAATGCTATCCTGGAGATGCCCTTACGGCGTCTTGCCTCTCTTGAGAGGCAAAAAATTGAGGACGAGTATAAAGAAGTCAGCAAGACAATCGCTGATCTGAGGGCTTTGCTGAAATCGCCAAAGATGATGCGGAAGGTAGCGATTGATGAACTTAAGGCGATCAAACAGAGATATGGAGACGCCCGGCGGACCCAGATCATTCAGCTTGGTGAGGGCGAAAAAGCCTCGGATATGTACACGATGACAGATGTCATACCGGTGGAAAACTTCTGGATCGAAGTCAGCGAAAACGGACTGCTCTCACGGACTGAAGGGGATAAGCCAAACCGGCTGGGCGGCGATGGTGCACCCTGGAGCGTGATCCGGACAAACACCCATCAGAACGTATTTTTGGTGACGACCGAAGGAAAAGCAGCAGCCATTTCTTCGTATTCGGTGCCGGTACAAAAGGTTGATGAGGAAGGTGTGCCAGCCTCCAAGGTGGCTCCACTGCATAAAAATGACATCCTGGAAGGAATTTTCGCTGTTCCCATAAACTGGGTGGAAGGTCAAGAACGATACGTGGTCACTGTCACACGGCAGGGCATGATCAAGCGCTCTGCGGTCGCTGATCTACCGGGAGCCTCTGCCAGCACATTCACTTTGGTCAAGGTCAACGAGAATGATGAATTGTTCGAAGTGCTATTAACCCGGGGCGATCAGGATATTTTGTTGGTGACTGCTGCTGGTATGGCGATTAGGTTCAACGAAAATGAAGTCCGGTCCATGGGGTTGGTAGCTGCAGGGGTAAATGGCATCAAGCTAAAGCCTGGCGACTACGTTATTGGAGCTGCAGTAGTGGAAGATAGAGATGAAGTCGCTCTGATCACTCAGAAAGGCTTGGCTAAACGCACCTCAGGGTCGGAATTTCCTGTACAGGGAAGGTATGGGCAAGGCGTAATCGGCTGGAGACTCGAAAAAGATGACCAGGTTAGCGCAGTCATGGTCGGCAAACTGACCGATAAGGGCATTTGCCACTTCCGCAAGAGCGCCAGTAAGGTCTTCACGATCACCAATGCCATCAGCCGCAGACGGGCTTCAAACGGACAGACACTGTTTACCCTGAAGGCAAATGACGAGATTATCGGCTTTACTGACCTGCACGATTACGTTCAGTTTTGGGAAAAAGCTTAGCCCTGCGGGTCTTGAAGCGTTAAATTGCCTTCAAGATCCAGATCTTTGGCGATTGTGCGCATGGCTTTGATGGCAAAATCAACATGCTGCCAGAGATCTACGCCAAATTCCTGTGCTCCCTGGGCGATGACATCGCGATCTGCGCCGGCAGCAAAGGATTTATCTTTCCATTTCTTACGAACTGAAGAAACCTCGAGATCGTAGAGTGAGCGTGAAGGTCGGACGAGGGCGACTGCAGTAATTAGGCCTGTTATTTCATCACAAGCAAACAGGGCTTTAGCCAAACGGCTCTCGCGCGGAACGCCAGTATGGTTGGCATGACCGGCGATTGCTTCCAGAACAGCTTCAGGCACTCCGGCTTCTTTCAGAATGGGCAAGCCTGCCAGCGGATGTTCTTCAATGGTCGGGTGGATTTCCCAGTCAAAATCGTGCAGCAGCCCAGCCAACCCCCATAGTTCCAGATCCTCACCAAGAGTTTCGGCGTAAGCGCGCATAACTGCCTCTACGCTAAGCATGTGCCTGACCAAGGCTTCATTTTTAACGTATGTTCTGACGATTTCCAATGCTTGTATACGTTGCATAGCCACCTCTCAAGGGGTAAATATAGGTTCTGGTGAGCCCAAAATGGGTTCAGGTTTCAGGATGTAAATGTCAATATAGGCTGCCAATGTCGCGAGAACTTCGCGTACATTCCAGACCACATAATGGTTGAGAAGATAATCGGATTGTTTGACCGGGATACCATGGGTATTGAGCCCCTGCTGTTCGCAGAGGAAAACCATCCTTGGCAGGTGATATTTCTGAGTGGTGATGATGACCGATTCGAGTCCGAAAATTGCTTTTGCCCTATAGCATGTGTCGTAAGTCCGCCGCCCGGCATAGTCCAGGACGATATCGGATTCTGGGATTCCCTGTTCAATGGCGTAATTTGCCATCACACCTGGTTCATTGTAGTAGATGGTGCTGTTATCACCGGACATGAGGATTTTTTGGACTTTACCAGCGCGATAAAGCTCAATGGCTCCGTCGATGCGATCGCGCAGGGCAAGCGTTGGACGTCCATCGGCAGTGATACCAGCCCCAGGCACAAGTGCAACCTGCGCAGGGGGAACTGAAGCGGGGTCGTAGGTGTTATCCCTGGAGCTCACGGTCATTGTGATGCGGGATAGTCCGAGCAATAATAAGACCACAGAGATGCAAATAAAGAAAATCTTAAAAATTTTTTTCATGGGATTATTTCGTCAGTAAGTCTGCCAGGCGGACCCCACTGGCAGCCAGAAGCTCACGCAGAGGAGCGTAGGCACTATCGGGCAAGGGTTCAAGCGCAGCGACTTCGTAATTAAGCGCAAGGCTGAGCTGGGCTTTACCGGCATCAGAGCGGGCGTGATCGCGCAGGAAGTCCGAAACGCGTGATTGCAGGGTGAGATCCACCTGGGGCGAAAACGAAAGGTTGAGGTTCGGTATGACAGGTGGAGACATCCACAGGATTGGGAGTTTTTCAATCGCTTCAGGCAAATCGGTGATAACCTCGGAGGAAGTGCGTGGGTCGGCAGCAATGGCATAAGTAGCAGCGAAACTGCAGACGCCTTTGATGTAAAGGGCGCGAATGCTGGCGCTGTAGGAGAAGGTCTGAACTGGTTCGAGGGTTGGGATATTGTTCAGCTTCAAATAACCGAGCGGAACCCAATAACCTGCCAGCGAATTATCCTCGGTGAGGCAACCACGCAGCCCGGAAAGCTGAGCGAGAGCAACTCTCGCGTCCGCAGTGGAGCTGTTGGTGCCGACATTGAAGTAAGGGGTAAAATTGCTGTCACTGTGCCCCAGGAATTGCACGCCGTAACCCGTGACACCCAGGTGGTTGCTGACGAGAAGAGCGGTGGCAAGACCCTTTTGAGAAGCAAGCAGGTACTCAACGGGTTGAAGCCAGGCAAAATGCACTTTCTGGCGCTGCAATGCAAATTCGAGTTCTTGGTACGTGTTGTAATACCGACTGATGACGGTCATCTGAAGATGCCCACCAAGCAGGGAAGCAAGATCATTGAAGGCAGTTTGTTGCTCCGGGGAAGGAGATGCATGGACCATTGCGATGACAATGGGATTTTCGAGGGACCCAAGAGCTGCCGGTGTGGGGGTAAAAGTTGGCAGGGCGGTGGGGTAATTGGCCGCGGGGGTAGAGGTTGTGACGTTGTGTGAAAGCGTTGGGATTGGTTTGGCACCTGCACCACAAGCAGTAACTGCCACCAATCCCAGCAGAACCAAAACCAGAAATGATTTCCGTAAAGCAGGCATTTCTGAATTTTACACTAATTCACGGAGGGGGGTTCTTATACTGGATTTACGATACTGGATTTCCGTCAACCTTACCTTAATTTCTGGCAATGATTTCGTCATTCATTATTTCGCACTACGCTTTATATTCTGTCATTAGCGAGAGTCATTTCGTGATGGTTTCGAGCCGGTCTTGCAAAGCACCTCTTCGCAGTAAGCGCAGGCGGGCACTCCAAGCAGGTGTTTGACGTCATATCTTCGGGTAAAGGGGACGCCTAAGGCGAAAGCCTGTGCTTGGGCAGAGCCCGGCACAATCAGCCCACCTATCCGTTTCACGATGAGCACATGCGGGACAATCGAAAACGTCAGCATAGGCGGCTCAAGTGCGGCCGGTAGTGTTGAGATCATCAGCAGGGGCATGGCTTTCTGTACGGATGACTTGTGCAATGGATTGCGAATCTTTTTGAATGCTTTATCTCTACGTCCAAAATCCATAAGTCTGGAAAAATGAAAGTCGGATCGTTATGCCTTTTTTCGCTGATATATAGGCAGAATCGTTTGCGATGTCAAGCCCGATCGTGCCGGCTTCTTCGCTGGGCAGGTAGGGTGGGTTGGCGTCATAAAACCAATACCAACCACTGCGTTTAGAAAGCCTATCCACCTCAGCACAAGCAAATTGATCCATCAACGCTATACCTAAAGTAGGTCCTGTTCCTGGTGGGTTGGCTATAGCAATGTTACTGTAGGTCGAGATACTGTGACGCCAACCCATCCAAGAAATTTTGTTCATGTGTAACGGAATTGACCTGATTGCCATAATTAGCATAATTTATTGAAAAATGTTTTTTTACATCCGAATGATTTTGTATTCACATTTAGGTTGATGACGTTGGCATTACCCCATGCTACAATTAAGAAAAAATCGGAGGTAAGGATGGATATTACCCTTGTGAAAGTCCAGAAGCCTGAAGCGATCAATTTTGTGCTTGGGCAGTCGCATTTTATCAAGACGGTTGAGGATGTCCACGAGGCATTGGTGAGCACTGTTCCCGGGATCAAGTTTGGGCTGGCTTTTTGTGAAGCCTCAGGAGCTTGCCTGGTGCGCTGGACTGGCACAGACGAAGAAATGATCCGGCTGGCAAAGGAAAACGCTCTGGCGATTGGAGCCGGTCACAGTTTCATCTTGTTTTTGGGCGAAGGGTTCTATCCGATCAACATTCTCAAGACCCTGCAGAATGTGCCTGAAATTTGTGGATTTTATTGCGCAACTGCCAATCCAACAGAGGTGATCGTCATGGAAACCGAATTGGGACGCGGCATTTTAGGTGTAGTGGACGGATTTGCGCCCAAGGGTGTCGAGGATGAGGATGGGATCACCTGGCGCAAGGGATTCCTGCGGATGATTGGGTATAAAGCTTAGCTTAAACCTGGCGTAATGGAAGTCCCAATTGCGCGATCATACCTAAAACGGCTTTGCCGCGGTGGCTAAGCTGATTCTTGGTGGCAGGTTTGAGCTCTGCCATGGTGTGATTCGTTCCGTCAACCAAAAAGATTGGATCATAGCCAAAGCCGTTTTCACCGCGAAACTCGGGGATGATTTGACCTGTGCAAACTCCGTGACTTGAGAGAATTGCACCTTGGCGAGTGAGCAGCACTACTTCGCAGTGAAATGCAGCGTGCCACGGACGGGGATGGCTTTTCAGGTGTTCGAGCAGATACAAGCAGCGGTCGTGGCTGGTGGCGTTCGGGTCTGGCAGGAACCGGTGAGAATGGATTCCGGGGGCACCCTGCAGGGCTTCGACTTCGAGCCCGGAATCATCCGCCAAAACTTGATTTTGCCCCTCCTGCCAGTATGCCTGAGCTTTTATGCAGGCGTTTTCAAAATAAGTAGTCCCACACTCAACCACATCATTGATCAAACCAAGATCTGCTGGCGTTTGGAGCATGACATCGTATGGGAGAAAAATCGATCGGAATTCTTCAACTTTGTGGGGGTTATTGGTGGCAAGCAGCAGAGTGAGGGTCATTGTTTGTGAGTAGGTTTTAAAAGAAATTCATTCCCGGGGTGATATAATCCTGGTAAGACTTCTGAATTGTAACTTACTATGGAAAAAATACATCATCCCCTACGCACTAACATTGGATACTTCTTTAACAAACCCATCGGTTTTTCCCGCGAATTCATCGTGGAAAATCCGGAAGTCTTCATTGAACCTGATCTGCAGCTTTATAATCTGAGCGGTCACTACACGTTTTCACGTACCCGCGAGGGGCTACTGTTGCAGGGCGCCTTTGAAGCAGAGATAGACAGCCAATGCAGTCGCTGCCTTGATTATTTCCGGGCAAGCCTATCGACAGAATTCGAGGAGCTTTATATCTTTGAAAACCGGGCCCAAGACGAGTTCGACGAAGAAATAATCCCGGAAGATGGTTACATTGACCTTGGGAAGCCAATTCGGGATTACCTTTTGTTGGATCTGCCCATCAACTTGGTCTGCAAACCGGATTGCAAGGGAATTTGCGTGGAGTGCGGCGTCAATCTCAACCGGGAAACTTGCGAGCACACTCACAGCCGCATCCTTTTTGATTAACTAATCGAGCGTTTTTATGATTACGATGGATGATAAAATTGTCCATCGATTGTTATTGAGGAGTTTTACCATGACTGAGAACATCCTGATCGCCATTGCCTGGCCTTATGCCAATGCGGATATCCATGTGGGGAATATCACTGGATCGCACTTGCCGGGCGATATCGTTGCCAGGTATCACCGCCTGCGGGGACGAAATGTGTTGATGGTCAGTGGCTCAGACTCGCACGGCACAGCCATCACGATCAAGGCTGATCAGCTGGGAAAATCTCCGGAAGAGATCTACAAGCACTACCATCCGCGCTTCATCGAACTCTTCAAGAAACTCGGTATCAGTTACGATATTTTCACCTCCACCCACACGGAAAATCACTTTGATGTCGCACAAAAGGTGTTTTTGACCTTGCTCGAAAACGGTCACCTGAAAACAACTGTTTCCAGGCAGTGGTTCAGCCCGACTCTCGGCCGATTTCTGCCGGACCGCTACGTGGAAGGCACCTGTTACATCTGCGGTAATCCCGACGCGCGCAGCGATCAGTGCGAAAAATGCGGCAATGAGCTGGAAGCTGAAAAGCTGATCAATCCACGCTCAAAAGTGGACGGATCAACCCCGGAACTCAGAGAAACAGAGCACTTTTTCCTGGATCTCTCCTCTTTGGAGCCGCAGATCAAAGATTTTCTGAAGGCGCGCGAAAGCTACTGGCGACCGAATGTGCTCAGGCAATCCCTGGGAACGATCCAATCGGTTGGTCTCAAACCAACTCCCATCACGAGGGACCTCGATTGGGGTATCCCGGTACCGTTGGAGGATTGGAAGGGCAAGAGCCTTTACGTTTGGTTTGAGGCAGTGATAGGCTACCTTTCATCCGCAATTGAATGGTCCAAATTGACAGGGAATAACGATGCCTGGCGGGACTGGTGGATCGATCCCAGCGCGAAAGCGTTTTATTTTATTGGAAAAGATAACATTACCTTCCATGCTGTGACCTGGCCGGCTGAATTGCTCGGGATGGGCGATGGCTTTGACCGCAAGATGGGGGCGGAAAATCCTCAACCGTTGGTCCTGCCGTACAATGTGCCAGCAAACGAGTTCATGAACCTGGAAGGCAGGAAGATCAGCGGCAGCCATAACTGGGCGGTTTGGGGGCTGGATGCTCTTGAGCGGTACGACGCGGACGCGATTCGCTACTATCTGACCAGTGCCATGCCAGAGCAGCGCGACACAGATTGGGACTGGGAGGAGTTTTTCCAGCGCAACAACAATGAACTGGTTGCCACCTGGGGCAACCTGGTAAACCGGGTGCTGTCATTCACCTATAAGAATTTTGACGGCAGGATCCCCAATCCTGGTGAATTACGTGAAACTGATGAAGCGCTGCTGCAGGTGATCAGGGCAGGCTTCGACAGCGTGGCAGCAAAACTGGAACAAGTAGAGTTGAAGGCAGCTTTGGCAGAAGTGATGGCGCTGGCTGGCGAGGTCAACAAATACCTGGATGTGCATGCGCCTTGGTTTGAGATCAAGATCGATCGGGAACAGGCTGCTAAATCGCTCTACACCGCGATCCAGGCGATCGAGTGGATTAAAGTGATGAGCGCTCCCTTCCTGCCTAACACCAGCGAGACCTTGCACTTGTTACTGGCGCATGAACAGCCATTGTTCGGAAAACAATTCTCACGCTTCGAGCAGGATGCGCTCGGAGAGCACGAAATCCTGAGGTTGGATGCAAGCAACGCGGCAGGCAGACCGGGACAGGATGCCTGGAAGCCAGTGGAGTTGGAAGCGGGCAGGGAGTTTAATCAGCCCACGCCGTTGATCAAGAAGCTGGACCACAAGATTGTTGAAGAAGAGCGCGCGAGGTTGGGCAAGCCCAGCGATTGATGGAATATAGAGCTGAATTGAGCCCCGCAAAAATACATGGGGCAGGCAACATAATCCGGTCTATGAAATTACGTTTCGTTTAAATTCCATAAAGTAAAAAGGCAGGTCGGTGAGAACTTTGCTCATCAGTTGATCAAGGCGGGAACGCCAGAGCTCAACGCTGTTATCGGTTTCTGAAGCCTTTGAAGAGACCAGGTCGGATACTGCCCTGAGAGCGAGCCAGGGGGTGTGATTCCAGGTAGCCACCCAGGCAAAAGCACCCGTTTCCCAATCAGCCGCATCAGCTTTATGTGTCTGCGTCAGAAGGTCATAGGATTGATAGTCAATATCCTGATCCGCGGAAACGACGCGGGCTTTGCGGGTTCCTGTGGGCAGCGGATTGGTGATCCAGGAGGTGTCGTTTACAGTAGCGTAATGATCCAAGGCAGCTTTGGGGTCATCCATGCGCTCAACAATGTCGTAGATCAGCGTTTCGTTGACGATCAGGATCTCGCCAACCTGGCTCGAGCCGGCTAATCCACCACAGGTGCCGACGTTGACGATCAACTCGGGTTGATAATGATCGATGATGTATTGGGTAGAGGCTGCGGTGGCGATTTTGCCCCATCCGGAATGGAAAAAGAGGCAGGGCTGACCTGCCAGCTCAGTCTGGAAGTGCGCGCCTGGTAGGCTCTGTTGGAGCGATGGCGGCTGCAGGATGGAAACGACAGCATCCCATTCACCACCGGCACTGACGAGGACAGGGATGAGTTTCAGCGGCATGGTCAGGCTGCAGGTAATTTCTTGCCGACTGAAGCTATGTAGGCGGTAAAGCGTTCTTTTTCGTCAAGTTCGAAGACAGTATTAGCCAGTTCATCATCGAAGGCGGCAATGGCGCAGACGCCGTAGCCGATCGATTCGGCTGCCAGGTAAAGATTCTGGCAAACATGCCCGGCGTCGAGGTAGATGTAGCGGTAGGCACGCGTGCCATAACGCCAGGATGTGCGATACACCTCCGCAATCCAAAAGAAGGTCACGGCCGAATTCGAGGCTTGTTTTTGGTCATAAGTGGTTGAATGAGCGGCTCGCAGAGACTCTATACCGGATTTCCAGATCTCAAGCGCGTGCTGAGCAGGCAAGTAGTGATAGATGCCAGGTTCAAGCCCTTCCACCCGCTGGATGGCAAGATAAGTCTCGAATGGGTGGCGTGAACCAGCTGAGGGCACATAACGGCGCGTGAGTTTGTGTGTTTGAGAAAAACCGCGCAGACCTTGGGTCATGCGTAGCAAATAGCCCAGTTCAGCGAGGGAGAGGATGGCTTCGGTGTCGTAGCGGCGGTGACTGCGGCGATTGAGTGCCAGCTGCTGAAAGTCGTTTTGGGGAGGTGAAAAAAGTGTTGGATCAGGCAGCTGGACCTGAACAAGATCCGGATTTGGTTGGGGGAGATATTGCGGGAAGGGTTCTCCAAGTTGCTCCGGTGTATGAATCACATTGGCGCTGTTGCTGGCTTGCTGGAAAGCGTCCCCGGCAGGTTCGTATCTGGGCATGATTTCTCTTAAAAGCGGAACATCGAAAGGATCATAGCGAGGACGATGATAATTGCCAACGCAGCCATCAAAATATTATTCCTGCGGCCTGAATTGTTCGATTTTTTTGCCATATTTACTCCAATTGTGCTTTGATTGCTTGAGCCATTTCCGTGGAAACGCCCTTGATTTGCGAGATTTCCTCCGCTGAAGCTCCAAGGATGCCATCAATGGAGCCGAAGCGATTAATCAGCTCTTTTCTGCGTGCAGGGCCCACCCCAGGGATTGCATCCAGGCGTGACGCAAGACCGATTTTACCACGCTGGTTGCGATGGGCGGTAATAGCAAAGCGGTGCGCTTCATCACGGATGCGCTGAATGAGATAGAACCCCTGCGAATGATCATCCAGGCGGACGGAGTCCGATTTGCCGGGCAAGAAGAGCTCTTCTTCCTGTTTTGCCAGACCGACCACAGTGAACTGACCCCGGAGATCGAATTCCTCGACGATTTCAATTGCCTGGCGGAGCTGCCCTTTTCCGCCATCCACAATCAACAGGTCAGGGAGCAAAGAAAATGCAAGGTCGGGTTTGTAGCCGGGCTTCTCTTTTTCCTGTTGTTCGGTGATGTAGCGCGTAAAGCGCCGTTTGAGCACCTCGCGCATGGAGGCAAAGTCGTCTGGCTTGGAGACGGACTTGATGTTAAAGCGGCGATAATTCTTTTTTGCCGGAACACCCTGCTCAAAAACCACCATGCTGCCAACGCTGGCAGTACCCTGAGTGTTGGAGATATCGTAGCATTCAATCCGGTTTGGGACTTCTTGCATGCCCAAAACTGATTGAATCTCGGCTAAGGCTTGATGCTGGCGGTCTTTGTCTGCCTTCCAGCGACTTTCGAGCGATTTGAGCGTCTCGCGGGCATTTTCTGCAGCCATCTCGATCAATTCCTTACCCTGACCGCGCTTGGGGACAGTGAGCTGGACTTTTTCACCGCCACGACGCGTGTTGAGCCATTCTTTGATAATGCGGGCTTCTTCGATTTCCTGGGGCAGCATGACTTTGTTGGGAACGTAAGCCGCTTGAGAGTAGTATTGCTTGACGAACTCCTCGAGGATTTCCGAATTTTCTTCCGCTTCGGTCCCTTCGAGAATAAAATATTCCCGCCCAATCAATTTACCGGAGCGAATAAAGAAGACCTGAACACAGGCTTCGCCTTTGGAGCGCGCCATAGCAATGACATCGGAATCGTTGCGCTCATCGGAGATGATCTTCTGTCGTTCCACCACCCGTTCAATTGCCTCGATCTGATCCCGATAGATAGCCGCCTTTTCGTAATCAAGGTTTTCTGAAGCTTGCACCATGGCTTCTTTGAGGCGGGTCATAATCGGATCTGTGCGACCTTCAAGGAATCTGCACAGGTCGTCAATCATCTGGCGGTATTCCTCCTGGTTGACTGCTCCAATACAGGGGGCGGAACAGAGCTTGATGTCGTAGTAGAGGCAAGCGCGTTCGTCTTTGCCGGTGATTTCACGGGCACAGGTGAGGTATGGGAAGATCTTTCGCAGGATGTCGAGCGTCTGGTGTACAGCCCAAACGGAGGTGTACGGTCCAAAATAGCGCGAACCGTCATCAACCATGTTGCGCGTGACCGAAAGCTTCGGGAAGGGATCAGCCCAATGAACCTTGATGTAGGGATAGCGTTTATCATCCTTCAGGCGGACATTATAGAAGGGGCGATGAAGCTTTATGAGATTCATCTCCAGAATCAGCGCTTCGAGTTCAGAAGCGACCACGATCCATTCTATGTCCCGGATTTTGCGAACCATTTGGCGTGTTTTGTAAGTGTGATCTGCGGAATGCTGAAAGTAAGAGCGAACGCGGTTTTTGAGATTGATAGCTTTGCCAACGTATAGGATGGTGCCGTCGGCATCTTTCATCAGGTAACAGCCAGGTTTTTCGGGCAAGGTAGCCAGAATGCTCGTAATTTTTTCAGAATAGGACATAAGCACATTTTAGCAGATAAAGATAATTAAAGAGTACGAGATTATGTGGTAGGTTGGTATAATCCTCATGAGAGAAAATATGCCAATTAGAATCCTGCCTGATACGATTGCTTCCCAAATTGCTGCTGGCGAGGTGGTGGATAGACCTGCTTCGGTTGTGAAAGAATTGCTGGAGAATGCGATTGATGCCGACGCGCAGCAAATCGATATCGAAGTAATGCAGGCAGGCAGACGCTTGATCCAGGTGACGGACGACGGTAGCGGCATCCCTGCCGACGAGTTGGTGCTGGCGGTCTGCCGGCATGCCACCAGCAAGTTGAGCACTGCTGAAGATCTGTTTAATATGCGTACCTTAGGTTTCAGAGGAGAAGCTCTGGCATCTATCGGGTCTGTATCTCGTCTGACTTTGATCACCAACACCAGGCAAAGTCCTTTTGGTGCGAAATTGACCGTAGAGGGTGGCGCGCCTGCTGAAGTTCTATCCATTGCGGCTGCTGCAGGAACGCGTGTGAGCGTGGAGGATTTGTTCTACAACCTGCCAGCAAGGCTTAAATTCCTGAAATCTGATACAACAGAAAATCGTCATATTACTGGCTTGGTAACGCGCTATGCGCTTGCTTATCCTTACATTCGCTGGTCCATGAGCCAGGATGAAAAGCCCATTTTTCAGACCACTGGGAGCGGCGAGCGTCTTGAAATCCTGCAAGCTTTGTTTGGACCGACCGAAGCGGGCAAATTGATGCCTCTTAACTTCGAAGAGCGCCATCTTAAGGTGGAAGGGTACATCAGTAATCTATCGCTGACTCGCTCCAGCCGAAAAGATATTACAGTTTTTGTAAACGGACGCTGGGTGCAGGACCCGACGCTGACTTCGGCGGTGATTCGAGCTTACAACACCATGCTGATGGTTGGACGCTACCCGGTAGCGGTATTGTTTGTCACCATCCCTCCGGAACTGGTGGACGTGAATGTGCATCCTGCCAAGGCGGAAGTGCGCTTCAGGGATCAGGATGCGGTTTTCAGCGGCGTGCAGAGGGCAATCCGCCGGGGATTGCTGGCTTTCACTCCCATTCCCGATCTGAACACAACGAGATTATGGGGCAGGAGCCTGCCTGAAACAGAAGGACCTGGTTGGCAGCAAAGCAGCTTCACTGCTGCCGATGATACAAATACAACAGCCCGCGAGGGAGAGCTTGTTACCGGATCTGAGTTTGAAACCGCGCAACCACAGCCAACATTACCAGGCACCCACTTGCCGCTGCTGCGTTTGGTAGGACAGGTGGCATCCACTTACCTGATCGCGGAAGGTCCGGATGGACTCTACCTGATCGACCAGCATGCTGCGCACGAGCGGGTGTTGTTTGACCAGCTGATGGCGCAATTTAATGCCAATGCCATTCCCTCTCAGGCGTTATTGGAACCGGTTGTGGTGGAATTAACACCGGAGAAAGCCGGTATCCTCGAGCAGCAGCTAGAGGTATTGCTCAGTCTGGGCTTTGAGATCGAGCCATTTGGACCCAACGCATTTGTAATCCGCTCAGTCCCGATTGTCGTGGATAGAACAGACCCGCGTCTTGCGATTGAGGCGGTTGTTAATGCGTTTGAGGAAGATGAAACCCCGTTAATGACGGAGGTGGAAGCACGGGTTGCGGCACGGGTCTGTAAGCGTATGGCGGTAAAAGCCGGACAGATTTTGTCGGAGGAGGAGCAGCGCAACCTGCTGCTCAACCTGGAATCCAGCCAATCGCCGCGCACCTGCCCGCATGGCAGACCGACCATGATCCACCTGAGCGTTAATTTGCTTGAAAGGCAATTTGGTCGGCAGGGCGCGTTCTGATGAATGAAAAGATGAAGGGTCTCTGGCTTGAAGACAGGAAAATGAATTTTCGCATTGATTTGCCGCTGCCAAAATTGGAAGCCGATGAAGTCCTGATTAAGGTGCACTTGGGGGCGTGTGCTCAACCGACCTTGAGATGATGAAAGGGTACTACGACTTCACTGGCGTGCCAGGGCATGAATCGCAAGACGCTGGGCATCTTTGATTGTGGTGGCGTCTTTGTGGAATATTGTAAACTGCTGACTAAACAAGGGGTTAATTCCCACGGCTAAAGCCCGGATCTGATCGTTCGTAGGGAAGGGGCTTGACCCCTTCCGCCACGCGCCCAAATGGAACGGCACAAGCCCCGTTCCCTACAAATTTGCCAACTGGGCGGATGGACCATTGGGCAGCCCATCCGTATGGGGTTGCTCCACCGCTAGCCCGGATCGTTCGTAGGGAAGGGGCTTGACCCCTTCCGCCACGCGCCCAAATGGAACGGCACAAGGCCGTTCCCTACAAATTTGCCAACTGGGCGGATGGACCAAGGCCCATCCGTATAAGGGGTTAATTCCCACGGCTAAAGCCCGGAGTGTGATCGTTCGTAGGGAAGGGGCTTGACCCCTTCCGCCACGCGCCCAAATGGAACGGCACAAGACCGTTCCCTACAAATTTGCCAACTGGGCGGATGGACCAAGGCCCATCCGTACGGTGGGGGCTTGTTCCCACGGCTAAAGCCCGGATCGTTCGTAGGGAAGGGGCTTGACTCCTTCCGCCACGCGCCCAAATGGAACGGCACAAGGCCGTTCCCTACAAATTTGCCAACTGGGCGGATGGACCAAGGCCCATCCGTACGGTGGGGGCTCGCTCCCACCGATGACAGAAAGCTGGATAGGAGAGAACAATCCAACTTAAGGGATTTGCGGTAAATAATAGTTAAACTAGGCACAAAAAAGCCGCCACAAGGAGCTTGACATTCCTGTGGCAAGTTTTATGCAATCAATGAAAAGAATTTATTATGATTGAAGAACAGCTACTCTTCGATAATCGTAATCTTGCTGCGGATTTCGGCTGTTTTGCGCATCATGGCAACCCCCTGGCAGTACTTATCCTGAGAGAGCTGTACGGCGCGTTCCACATCCGCCGGGTTAATCCCCTTGCCTGTCACGATGTATTCAAATTCCATCAATTCGAAAACATGTGGATGCGCATCCTGCACGCTCTCCACGTGGACCTTGCATTCAAATGCCGTAAATGGCACTCTCTTTTTGCGCAGGATTGAAACCACGTCCATGCTCGAGCATCCCCCTGTGCCGAGAGCCATCAATTCCATCGGTCGGAAGCCGGTGTTGTGTCCGCCGGAGTCTTCCGAAGAATCCAGCGTGACTTCGTGACCTGATTCGGCAGTACCAG
The DNA here is from genome assembly GCA_040767065.1 of Anaerolineaceae bacterium. Classification (GTDB taxonomy): domain Bacteria; phylum Chloroflexota; class Anaerolineae; order Anaerolineales; family Anaerolineaceae; genus Mesolinea. The sequence goes on from JAXGPH010000005.1 coordinate 45,373, forward strand.
TGAATGCCATGTCTTCTTTCCAGGTTAATTTAACGTCCATTTTGCTCCTTTTGTAGATATTTCGATAAATCAGGCTGTTACAGTTAAGGCCCAATTTGCCTGCACGTCAAAATCCAGATTGGAAACCTCATTTACAACGAAGTGCCGGTAGCCTGCAGCAGCGATCATGGCTGCGTTGTCGGTGCAGAGATTGATGTGTGGAATGTGGACCCGGAATTCGGTTTGAGAGCGGAAGGCTTCGCGCAAGGCTTTGTTTGCACTGACGCCGCCCGCCACGATAATCTCGCGCGCTTCAAATTCCCGGGCTGCCGCGATGGTTTTCTCAAAAAGGGCTCCCACTACCGCTGCTTGAAAACTGGCGGCAATATCCGCTGTCGGTACAGTCTTGTGGGCAGATTTGAATTCTTCCACGGCGCGCAAAACGGCTGTTTTCAACCCACTGAACGAGAAACTCCAGGGTTCACTTAGGCGCGCTTTTGGAAAGTTGAATGCCCGTGGATTCCCCTGTAGGGCAGCTTTTTGAATGGAAGGACCACCCGGGTAGCCAAGCTCCAACAGGCGGGCGACTTTGTCGAAGGCTTCACCTGCGGCATCATCGCTGGTTCCGCCGAGCGTTTGGTACTGCAGATGATCCCGCATCAAGACGAGTTCTGTATGCCCGCCCGAGACTAAAAGTGCCACCAAGGGGAATTTTGGTTCAGGGGTGGGTTTGCTGCCAGACTGGTACAGCCAGGCTGAATAAAGATGCCCCTCCAGGTGATTGACCCCCACAATCGGCAATTCAGCCGATAGGGCTAAACCTTTGGCAAGATTCACCCCCACTACCAGTGAGCCAGCCAAACCCGGCCCGCGGGTAACAGCAATGCCATCCAGGTCCGCAAGCCCCATATGGGCTTGCTGCAGGGCTTCCTTGACCGTGGCGTGGACTGCCTTGACGTGTTCGCGCGAAGCCAATTCGGGATACACACCGCCAAATTGGGCGTGCAGATCCACCTGGCTGGCGATCACATTGCTTTGTATCACTCTGCCATTTTCAACGACCGCAGCAGCGGTTTCATCGCAGGAGCTTTCGATTCCTAATACCCGCATATCGATCTTTTTCATATCAAGATCCTCTCATTGGTAAAACCAGTTCCATTGGAAACTCCACGAACTTTTCGAAGGTTCCGTCTTCGCGGACAAACCAGGTATCTTCGATGCGGATGCCGTAACCACGATCCGGATAATACAAACCGGGTTCTATGGTGAAAACCGATCCGACCTGCAAGATGTTGGTTGGGTCTTTTTCGCGCCCAAACCAGGGTTTCTCGTGGACATCCAAACCAACTCCATGACCGAGGCTGTGGATGTAGCCTTGAGTAATTTGTGGGTTTTGGCGGATGGTTTCATGCCCCATGCTCTCAAAAAGTTCACAAGTGCGTGCTTGGTAGCGCGAGGGGTTGACATCATTTTCAAGTTCAGTCACGATTTGCGCATAAACTGACTTTACCTGGTCATAGGCTTTTTGAACCTCCTCGGGGGCATAGCCCAGGCACCAAGTTCGCGTGAAGTCATAAAAATAGCCGCCGCCGGCTTCGCAGGGGAAGATGTCATAAACGATTGCCTGACCGAGTTTGATTGGATCGCTTTGGGTTCCGCTGCTGTGAGGGATGCCGCCATCCCGCCCGATGGCAAAAATAGTACCTTCAGGATTTTCCGCGCCAGCTTCTGCCAGCCAAAGATTTATCCGGGCTTTGACATCGCCAATTGTGAGCGGCTGTCCGTCGGATTTGATGAGCGTCTCATCCACCACCTGGTGGCTGGTGAGCAGGTCGCGTGTTTTTTGAACGACAGATGTGGTAATGATGCCCATCTGGCGGATGCGTTCGATTTCTTCCGAACTTTTGGTGGCACGTGCCTCGACCATGATTAAGTCCAGAGGGTCGCCTGTAAAGGCTAATTCCGGGAGGAGCTGCTGTAGTCGGGTGACGAGGGAGAAGAACAATCCAAATTCACGCACTCCATAGAGCATAACCCTGCCCTTGTTAATTCCAATGTCTTCCAGAATTTGTTTATAACGCAGGGCTGAGGCTTCAACCAGGTCGTTATCAGCCAGCGTCAAAAACTGCTGGATCGGGTAATTGGCATAACTGATCAATCGGTAACCAGTTTTTGTTGCTTCTTCGCGTTCCATCATGCCGTGGAGGAGAATAGGTGTCTGACCAGGAATATAAAAGAGGTCTGCGTTGGTAACGTGGCAATCTCCGGTGAAGTAGACCATGTTGGGGTTGTGTTGGGCAGGACCACTTACCCAGAGATAGTCAACGTTGTGTTTTCGCATCAGAGCATCAAGATCTTGTTTCATGATAATTCCTTCCTTTCAAGGAGGATGGTTTGTAGCGAGGTGAGAAGCATTTCTTCCTGCCAGGGGAAGATGGTGCGCGGATCGAATAGCAGCAGATCTTCCTGTACTCTGGCGATGATCGGTGGATTGGCTTCCCTCAGGCGGGCACCAAATTTTACTGGAGATTTTACTGTCAGTGCCAGCAGGCAGGTGGGCAGGGTTTCTCCGGGGAGGCTTCCGCCTCCAACGGTGGAAAGACCTTCTAAAGCGCTGCCATCCTGGAGGCGATCAATCCACCTTTGCACCTGCGCTGTCAGATCTTCAAGCGAGCGGGAGAGCATCTGGTAAAGTGGGATCTCCTGCTCTGCTTCTCCTTTAAGGTAATGGAGAAGGGTGGCTGAAAGCGCTGTCAGGCAGAGTTTATCCGCCCGGATAGCGCGATAAAGCGGGTGGCGGCGGATTTTAGCGAGGAGATCGGTCTTCCCGACCAGAATGCCAGCCTGGGGGCCACCCAAGAGTTTATCACCCGAAAAACAGACCAGGTCTGCCCCTTTGGAGAGCGTTTCCTGCACTGTGGGTTCGTGTGCCAGACCGTATTTGGCTGTATCGAGAAAGGCACCGGAGCCAAGATCCACTATCAGGGGCAGGTTGTGTTGGTGAGCTAATTCGGCAAGGTCCTCGATGGCAGCTTCCTCGGTGAAGCCGATGATCTTGAAATTAGATTGATGCGCCACGAGCAGCAGACTGGCACCTTCAGCGATTGCCTGTTCGAAGTCCGTAAGGCGTACGCGGTTGGTAGTACCAACTTCCAAAAGTTTGGCGCCGGATTGCTTCATCACATCCGGAATGCGGAAGCCGCCACCAATTTCAACCAATTGCGAGCGCGAGATTGCTACCTTCTTGCCTTTTGCAAGCGCACTAAGCGCCAGAAGCACCGCTGCGGCATTGTTGTTGACCACCAGGGCGCCTTCGCATCCAGTCAGGCGTGTTAGCAGCGCGCTGGCATGAATGTCGCGCTTACCGCGTTTGCCCTTCGCAAGGTCATATTCAAGGGTGGAATAGCCGCTGGCAACACTTTCGACGGCTGCAAGAGCGGCGCGTGATAGTGGTGCGCGGCCAAGATTGGTATGCAGCAGCACGCCAGTGGCATTGATCACAGACTGCAGGGATGGCTGCGATTGCTTTTGAAGAATGGATCCAAGAGTATCTATGAGGTCATCATCCGATGGCAATTCAGCGAGATTTGGCAGCTTTTGACGCAGATCTTCCTGAAGCTCACGGATGGCAGAGACAGTCCAGGCATGCCCATAGAACCTCAAAAGCTGCTCGGTGCCGGGGTTGTGAAGAATCTGATCTACCGAGGGGATGTCGCGCAGGGAGACCATGATCAGTTGCTTGGTGAATGAGGTTTCCAGCGGCTGCGTTCCCAGAGCCTGATTAGAAACTCCACCAGAAACAAGGCTGCTGCCAAAACGATTCCCAGGGATACGGTTAGCACCCGTCCCATTTGGAGCCAGAGCAAAAGGGCGGCAAAGATGCCAAACCACGTCGCCTGGCGGATGATTACCTGCGGTGCAACTGGGGGTGTTGAGGGAAAACGCAGATTCAAGAACCAGGTGAAGGGAAGGAAAAGACCTGTTACGAATATGACCACGAAGAAGAAAAACAACCAGCGCGGACCAATGGTGGGTAATGTCAGAGTGAGGACCAATGCGGTTCCTATCGCTCCGATGAGGATGAGCGCTAACATGGCGGGTAAATAAAACTTAAAGGGGATAGGCTGGTTTTGGTTATCTTCCATGCAGAAATTATACATTATTTCTTAGCCCATTAACGGAGTATGATTGGTTAACAGGATTATTGATTTGGAGAAATATGTCCGAGGAATACCAACTCAAAGTGATCGGATGGATCGAATCTGATCTGACTCAAGTGGAAAAGGCTCCACCCCAGGGGGCAGGGTCAGGGCAGGAAGCCTGGTTGATCTTGGAACCCCAATACGCGGAGGGCTTGGATGGCATCCGAGCCGGCGACCACCTGCTGGTCTTAACCTGGCTGCATCTTGCTGAACGCTGGCCGTTGAAACTTCCGCCTCATGGAAATCACCAGCTGCCACCCAAGGGTGTGTTTGGCACCCGCTCGCCCCACCGCCCTAATCCGATCGGTGCTCACCTGGTTCAGGTGGTGACCGTGGAGGGGAATCGCTTGCGCCTGCGTGGCATGGAGGCAGTCGACGGCACTCCGGTTGTGGATATCAAATGTGTTTTGTGATTGATATGTTGCTGATCGGCTTGCTTGCCGTAGGTCGGCTTGCGCTTTTCAAGCCGACACAAATCAGTACCTGCACAATCGGCGTTAAATATCAACCCAGCTTACGGTTACTGATGATGAAGCAGAGGATACCTGTTTCAGAGAGGAAATAATAATCGTCGCAGGTCGGCTTGCGCTTTTCAAGCCGACACAAATCAGTGCCTGCATAGTTGCGAGTAACGGACAGCCTAGTTTGCGACTTGAATGTCGGGTTGAACTACGCAACCCGACCTACGTCCACTGTCCAGCGGGTTGAACGACGCAAACTCTTCGAGCACGATGACTCAACCTACGACAGGCATAATTGACATACGCGCTCCTGGCAATACATCAAACGAATTACTATTTCTCTGGTTGATTCGTTAGAGCAATTCTTCTAACAAAAATGATGTTAAACTGTCCTCATGCCAAAATATATTCGTAACTATGTCGCAGGCGGGACTTACTTTTTTACTCTTGTGACCAAAAATCGAATACCTATCTTCGATAATGAGTACTCATTCGAAGCTTTCCTGGATTCTTTACAAAAAACTCAAACTTACCATCCATTTGAACTAATGGCGTTTTGCATTTTACCTGATCATGTTCACCTCTTGCTCACCCTGCCGGCTGGCGACGATGATTACTCCACGCGCATCAAGGAAATAAAAAGGAGGACAACTTTGTTAATTCGTGAAAGCCGAAAGAAACCAACATTGACCGTTTGGCAAAAACGGTTTTGGGAGCATACCATAAGAGATTTTGAAGATTTTCAGAACCATTCTGATTACATTCACTATAATCCTGTTAAGCATGGTTATTGTGTAAATTTTGAGGATTGGAAATGGTCAAGTTTTCGATCTAGCGACAATCTGGGCAGAGAAGTGGATCCCAAGCTATTCCTTAAAAGTAAGTTTTCATTTGGTGAATAAAAAACCGCCGTAGGTCGGCTTGCGCTTTTCAAGCCGACACAAATCAGTGCCTGCACAGTCGGGATTAACGAATAATCCCGGTTTGCCACTTGAATGTTGGGTTGAACTACGCAACCCGACCTACGTCTACTGCACAGTCGGGTTGAACCCTGCACAAAGACGCAGGGCAGGCTAAGCAACCCGACCTACATCGACTGCGCATATTTCTCGAGCATAATGACCCGACCTGCGTCAACGCAAATTGCTGCACTAATAAGGTTAGCCAAAAGAGGGTGTTGAATAACATTATGAAACGATCATTTTTTGGAGGTAAGGGCGAAGCATGTTGTTTAGACAAGTATGATTGTTTACACATTATACAGGGTGATTGTTTACATATTCCAGGGCAGACACGGGGGTCTGCCCCTACAAAGCTGCCCCCTCCTTAACCCCTGGAGGTAGGGGTAACCCCCTGTGGTTACCCGCTCTCATGGCATATATGCGCTTGCTATTATGATCCAGAAGATTCTATGTGATTGACAAAAGTGTAAACAATCATCCTACACAAATTGTAAACCATCATTGTCCTAACAGCATGTGTCGCCCATACTACGAATCAATTGTAATTATTTTATTTCAATAGATAGAATGAGGAGAATGAAGATGAAATCTTCTTTGATTTTCTATTAATAAACACCTTCGCCAAAACCAATTTGAAGCTCATTCCTTAATATGATAAACTCGCTTTAATCGTTTACCTCTCTGCTGTGTGGCGCAGGTTAAAGACCAAACAGACTGCGAAGGGATACCTCCAGGTGAGGTATTTTTAATAAGGTGGCAAAGATGAAAGATAAAGAACTGATTAAAAAGGATGCTTATCTCAGGGAGCTCGACAAGCACGTGCTGCTTTTCGATGGCGCCATGGGCACCATGCTTCAAATGCAGAAATTGACCGCTGCTGATTTTGGCGGTGAGCGCTACAATGGCTGTAATGACTATCTTGTTATCAGCTCACCTCAGTCTGTCATCAAAATTCACAAGGCTTATCTTGAAGCTGGAGCGGACGTTATTGAAACCGACAGCTTTCGGGCAAACCGCCTGACCCTGGCGGATTACGACCTGGCTGACAAAACCCACGACATCAATTTTGCTGCAGCAAATATTGCCCGCAAAGCCGCGGATGAATACAGTACACCCGAGAAGCCCCGCTTCGTTGCCGGTTCAATGGGCCCGTCAGGAAAGCTCATCTCCGCCAACGATCCAGAAATGTCCAACATCAGTTATGACCAGCTGGTTGAAGTTTTCCGCGAGCAAGCCCGCGGCTTGATCCAGGGCGGCGTGGATCTGCTGCTAATCGAGACCTCAAACGACCTCCTTGAAGTCAAAGCAACCATTCATGGCATCCACCTGGCTTTCGAGGATGAAGGCATCTGGCTGCCCATCCAGGCACAGGTTACGCTGGATGTCAACGGCAAGATGCTGCTTGGCACAGACATCACCGCAGTGCTTTCGGTCCTGGAGGGAATGGATGTGAATTTGGTTGGGCTTAATTGTTCCACTGGTCCCGAGCACATGCGCGGCTCGATCGCTTATCTGAGCGAACACTCTCAGTTGCCCATATCCTGCATCCCCAATGCTGGCTTACCGATGAACGTGGACGGCGAAGCGGTTTATCCGATGCAGGCGGAAGAATTTTCGACCGCCATGGCTGATTACATCAGCCGTTACGGTGTTCGGGTCGTGGGGGGCTGCTGCGGCACCACACCTGCCCACATCCAGGCTCTGAGCCAAAAACTGGTTGACACCACCCTTGCAAAAATCGAACCGGAATCTTTTGCTTCCCTGGCTTCGTCTGTCCAGGCAGTCGCTATTGAACAGGAGCCGGCGCCATTCGTGATTGGGGAACGCCTCAATGCCCAGGGTTCCCGCGCTTTCAAGCGTTTGCTGCTGGCAGAAGACTACGACGGCATGCTCCAGATTGCCCGCGACCAGGTGGACTTTGGCGCGCATGCTCTCGATGTCAGCGTGGCTGTCACCGAGCGCAGCGACGAAGCGGAAATGATGCGCCGATTGGTCAAGCGCCTGACCCTCGAGGTGCCAGTGCCGCTTGTGATCGATACGACTGAACCCGATGTGGTTGAAGCCGCACTCCAGACAGCGCCTGGGCGCTGTTTAATCAACTCTACCAATTTTGAGGCTGGCGATGCCAAACCCCGGCGAATTTTCGCCTTGGCACGTCAGTATGGCGCGGCTGTGCTGGGGCTGACGATCGATGAAGAAGGAATGGCACGCACAGCCGAACGCAAACTGCAGATCGCCCGCCGATTGGTGGAGCTGGCGGCAGAGTACGATCTGCGCCCTGAAGATCTCGTCATTGACGACCTGACCTTTACCCTCTCCACCGGGGAAGAAATCTACCGCGATTCTGCCATCCAGACCCTGGAAGGTATTCGCCTGATCAAGAAAGAGCTGCCAGGGGTGCACACCTCCCTGGGGGTCAGCAACGTCTCTTTTGGTTTTTCACCTGCTTCGCGCAAGGTGCTCAATAGTGTCTTCCTGCACCACGCTGTTGAGGTTGGGCTCGACATGGCAATCGTTAACCCCGCGCAGGTCAAGCCTTACGCGGAAATCCCGGCTGACGAACGCGAACTGGCGGAAAATCTGATTTTCAACCGTTCAGACGCGGCACTTCCTGACTTCATTGCTTACTTCGACTCTGTTGTCCCCAGTGAGGATGATCAATCTGGCAAAGTGGATCCTTTTGAGGGGCTGACTTCGAGTGAGCGTTTGTTCCAAAAAGTGCTGCACCGTCACAAAGCAGGCGTCGAAGAGGATATTGACGCTATACTCGCTGAGAACACCGACCAGCCGCAAGGTCAAGTGGCAGTGAAGGTCCTCAATGAAGTCTTATTGCCGGCGATGAAAGAAGTCGGTGACCGCTTTGGTGCGGGAGATCTCATCCTGCCTTTTGTTTTGCAGTCTGCGGAGGTCATGAAAAAGGCAGTTACCCATCTTGAAAATTACCTCGATAAGCAGGAAGGTCTCTCCAAGGGCAAGCTCGTGCTTGCGACCGTGTTCGGCGATGTGCACGACATTGGCAAGAACCTGGTGCGTACAATCCTCTCCAACAACGGCTACGAAGTCGTTGACCTTGGCAAACAGGTGCCAATGGAGCCGATCATCTCTGCTGCAATTGAAGAGAAGGTTAGCGCTATCGGTATGAGCGCGTTGCTGGTCTCCACCAGCAAGCAGATGGCGCTGATCGTCAACGAACTGCAGCGCCGCGGTCTGGACATCCCGGTGCTGATTGGCGGAGCGGCGATCAACCCGGCGTTTGGCCGGCGTATTTTGAGGACGGAGAGTGGAGAATATTACCGGGGCGGTGTTTACTACTGTAAAGATGCCTTCGAAGGCTTGAATGTGATGGACCAACTCTCAGATCCTGTCCGCAAGGAAGCTCTCCTGGCAACGGTTAAGGAAAAAGCTGACCAGGAATTTGGTAAGAAAAGAACAGAACATCCGGCATCCATTCCCCAAAAGAGGTCGAATGTCAGACCAGCTGCGTTTATCCCGGAGGTGACTAAGTGGGGTCCCAGGGTGGTGCGCGATTTGCCTTTGCAGACCGTGGCAACACACCTTGACCTGAAATCCCTCTACCGCATGAATTGGGGCGGCACAGGGTTGAAAGGTGCAGAATGGGAAAAAATGCAAGCGGAATTTGACGCCCGCAGGCTGCGGATGCTGGCTCAAGCGCAAAAAGAAGGCTGGTACAAACCCCAGGCAGTCTATGGCTACTGGCCAGCAGCTTCCGAAGGAAATGATTTGATCGTCTTTGAACCGGCATCTCTTGGCAATAACTTGCGCGAATTGACCCGTTTCACCTTCCCACGCCAGCTCGTTGGTGAACAACTCTGCCTTGCGGATTACTTCATGCCCCTCAGTTCTGGTGTGTTGGACGTGGTTGCCCTGCAGGTGGTGACGGTTGGCAAGCAGGTGACGGAGCATTTTGAAGCGCTGGATGCGGCAGCGGAATACTCGGAAGGATTCTTCTTCCACGGGCTGGCTGTGCAATTGGCTGAGGCAACCGCGGATTACCTGCATAAGCAGATCCGCCGCGAGCTCAAAATTAACCCGGAGCAAGGTCTGCGCTATTCCTGGGGCTATCCCTCCATACCGGACCTGCAGGACCATCGAAAAGTCTTTGATTTGCTGCCTGCCGAGCAAGAACTCGGCATGAGCCTGACTTCAGCATATCAATTAGTGCCCGAGCAATCCACCGCAGCGATCATCCTGCACCATCCCGACGCGCAGTATTTCAACGTCGGCACCAGCCTGACCGACAGGGCGTTTGCAGGGTAGTCGCAGCTTTGGAATTGCGACTTTTCGCCTGGCTGCAGTGATTGTGAAGGTTACAAATCGAACAAATCGAATCATTAAGAGAAAGCTGAAATCTGTTGGCATTTCCAGTTTTTTTGTCCAGGGATAAAGCAAATACCACTTGTCTATGCAGGTGGTTGATGCACAGGTGGTTGATGCACGCTTTTACCCCGCTGGATATTGAGGTAAAATACTTAAGTCAAGGATGGAAGCTATGAAGAAAATTCCAGGAATCATGTTTGTTTTGCTCACCATAGCATTGCTAATGAGCGCTTGTGTTGCCCCGGTGGCGCCAACGTTGACGGATGCTGAAAAAACAGCCATAGCTGGCACAGTCACTGCTGTTTTCTCCGAACCTACCGAAGAAGTTCAACCCAGTGCCACACCTTCGCCGACCGCGCCCCCTACTTCCGAGCCCACTCCAACTGTGGCTGTTCCGGTGGGTCCGTACTCTTACCCCGATGGCGTCAATCCGTTGACGGGTCTGAAGGTCGAAAACCCCGAGCTGCTCCATCGCCGTCCAGTCATCATGAAGATTTCCAACCATCAGATCGATTATCAACCCCAGTGGGGTCTTTCGAAAGCAGATCTCATCTTTGAATATTACATTGGTTGGGGTGCTAATCGTTTTGCCGCCCTCTACTATGGGCAGGATTGTGACCATATCGGTCCTATTCGCTCGATTCGCCGCGTAGATGGTCACCTTGGCAGCCTCTACCAGGCTGTGGTCGGCTCCACCGGCGGAGATGGCAACGATGTGCTGCCCTATCTCTACAATTACATCCCTGGTCGCTACTTCCTGGATAAATATCTCTGCCCTGGCGTCTGCGACGATGGTCGCAACGTGGTTTACAGTGTTTTTGGGGATTCAGCCGCGCTCTCTGAGTATTTCAATAACCAGGGTTACGCTCTTGAAAACCCGGATCTGAGCGGTATGGCATTCAGCGCTGCCCCTCCGGAAGGAGGCGAAGCCGGTACCAGTGCCTGGATCAGCTTCGGGGCGGGTGAGGGGAGTGAGTTTGTTTACGATGAAGCCAGCGGTAAGTATCTGCGCTTTGCAATGGATGAAACCACCAGCAACGTTTATGGCCCTTCGATCGATCAGAATACTGGTGAACAACTTGCGTTTTCGAATCTGATTGTCATCAACGCTCCCTACACTGAATATAAAACTACACTGCACAGCATCGACCTGATTGGTAACACCTATGGTCTGCCAGCCACTGTTTTTCGCGATGGCAAAGCATACGAGATTACCTGGAAAACCCCTGACTCCAGTAAGCCAATCCAGTTTTTTGACGCGAACGGCAATCCATTCCTGCTCAAGCCCGGTACTTCCTGGATCGTCCTGCTCGGCACGAGTTCAGCGGTGAACATTGAAGGGGAGGAGTGGAGCTTCACGTTTAGCATCCCATAGAACGGTGCGGACACTCATTATTTCGGATATCCATGCCAACCTGACAGCTTTTGAAGCTGTGCTTTCTGATGCGGGCAGCTTCGACCGGGTTTGGTGCCTGGGCGACGTAGTGGGATATGGCCCAGACCCGAATGAATGCATCTCCCTCCTGCGCCGGCAGCCTGGTTTGCGCTGCATTATGGGCAATCACGACGCAGCCCTGATGGGTTTTATCGATCTGCGTACCTTTAATGATCAGGCGGCAAAGGCTGTCGCGATCCAGTCCGAGCTGCTTAGCCAGGAATCACGCGATTTTCTGGAACTGCTGGAGATTGTAATTGAAGAGGATCAGATCACCTTGGTGCACGGCAGTCCGCGCGACCCAATTTGGGAATACATTGTCAGTTCGCGCATTGCCCAGGAGAATTTTTCTGCTTTCAGGACGCAAATCTGTCTGGTGGGACATTCACACATTCCTTCCATCTTTGTTGAAAATCCCCACGGACGACCAACCATACTGACTCCTCAAAACGCTGACCGCTGGCGCTCGGATCAGCGCTTTATTCTCAACCCGGGCTCAGTGGGTCAGCCGCGCGATCGTAATCCGAAAGCGGCTTACGTCATCTGGGATGATGAGGAAGATACCTGGCTCTTTAAGCGTGTGGCATATGACATGAAATCCGTCCAGCAGCGCATCCTTGCCCTGGGGTTACCTTCAAGGCATGCTTCGAGGTTGAGTCAGGGTATTTAATTTTCCACGGGAACAATTCCAGCTATATTTCGTCTTTAGTATGGAAGAGAAAAATACAAGGAGACAAAATGAAGAAGAAATTTTTACTGTTAGCCCTGATTTCGATGTTGATGCTGTCTGCTTGCGCTCGTGCCCCGAGGGCGTCGGTTACACAACAAATGGAAGCCCCTCCAGCCGTGCCAGGCTTTGCCCCGGAAGTAAAAGACGAGTATCGAAATGAAGAAGAGGGAGAAATCACTTCCGATAAAGCTGGGCTGCAAGCCCAAGTGGAAAGGGTGGTGTTGAAGTCCGCCGAGATCACCATCTCAGTTGCCAAACCCCACGATTCGATGAAGGAAATTTCTGAGATGACCAGCCGCCTGGGTGGATTTGTGGTCAGTTCGTTTACGTGGAAAGAGGAGGATTATTCGAGTGGTCGCTCCTATGATAAAGCCACCATTACCATTCGGGTGCCGGCAGAAAAATTAGATTCGACCTTGGCCGAAATTCGCGCAATGAGTGCGAATGGCGCTGAGGGTGTCATCTCCGAAAGTCAGTCCGGGCAGGATGTGACCTCAGATTACGTTGATTCAGAATCGCGTCTGCGGAATCTCAAGGCTGCTGAAGCGCAGCTGATAGAGCTGATGGAAAACACCACCGATCTCGAGAACACCATGGAGGTTTTCCGCGAACTGACCAACATCCGCGAACAAATCGAAGTGCTGCAGGGTCATATCAATTACCTGAAAGAATCATCTGAACTTTCCTCCATTACGGTCACACTCGTGGCTGAGGCGTCCCTGCAGCCGATTGAAATCGGTGGATGGAAACCCGAGGGCGTGGTGCGTGAGTCAATCGAGAAACTGGTGCGCAACTTCCAGAACCTGGTAGATTTCCTGATCCGCTTTAGCATCACCTGGCTGCCCTTCCTGATCCCGCTGGGAATTGTCATCTACTTCCTGGTCAAAGCCCTGCGCAAGCACTCTGCCAAACACCCAAGCAAGAGCAAGGATATGGCTCCCCCAACTGCTGTGATAGAGCCCACTCGAGTAGACCCCGAAGAAAAGAAATAACCAATCCTGTTTATCGAACAACCGCCCTGAAAAAGGCGGTTGTTTTTCGTGGTCAGGGATGAAGGGAAAAAACTGATCAATACCCGGATAGTAGAACTCTTTGTTATCGGTTTTTGCCTAAAAGGCAAGATTCACACAGATCTTCTCCGCAACACTCAGCGCGATACTGATCAGTTTCTCAGTTTCCTGGATCCAAGAAACCTCTTTCCCATCCACTTTAACTGCCGAAGGAACGGATTGGCAGTATAGATAGATCCTGCCTTCGGCTTCATGCCCCAGGTTCAGCTCGAAGCTCAGGTTTGAGCCACCAAGCTGCCATGATGCCAGCTCAATCCCTTGCGAGAGGTGTAAATCACTTCCCAGATAAGCAATATCTTGCTGTTGGCTAAGGGTCATCAGGCGCACTCCATGGGCAGGTACCTGGTGGAAAACGTGTTGCGCATCCACTTCTGCCCATTCTCCCGTCCAAAACTCACGCATTAACCATGGTTGTCCGTTCAAACAAAAAGCCTTCATATCCAGCACTAAGTCTTGCGGTTTTTCCGACCAGTTGAAAAGCGCAATCACTTGCCGCTCACCAGCCGAGGTTTGCAGCACCTTGCGCATTTTGGTTGGCATGGGCTTCTCGAACAGGTCAACAACTTGTGGATTTGGAGGCAAGAGCGGCAACAAACTCTGGGCGATCCTCAGCCGATCTTCACTAAGCTTGCTCATGTCGTCCGAGAGCAAAAGCGCTCCACCGCTCAGGCTGATGGCACTCGCAAGAGATTGCACTTCGGGCAGGGTCAGCTTTGAATCAGCCCGCACCAGCAGGCAGTCCGGATCGTTGACCCACCAGTGGGGGTCCATTGGCGCGCGTGTGATGATATTTTGAATGGCATTACGGGCGCAGGGCATGTTTGGCTCGTTCCGGAAAGGTTTTTTGATGCCGTAGATATTGGGCTCCCATTCGGGGCTGACATCCGCGCTGATGCGCATCATGTCGAACACCCCAATTCCTGACCCGATCGGGCAGCCGCACCCCAGCAGGATAGTCTCACTGCCTGCTTCCTCACGGATCATTTCCAGGGCCTGGCGTAAGACCTGCGCGCGAGTTTTGGTTGGGTCATGATGTGAGCCTGGCAAGGCTGCAGCGTAGAGGAAGTCCAGCTTGAGATAGGGATACCCCCAATCTTTTACCGCGGTTTGGATCACATCCTGTACGTACCCCAGCGCATCCGGATGGGTCAGGTCGAGCGCCCGCCCAAGCCCGCCCCAAGCGAAACCGCTGTTAACGGGGCGATCATTTTGGTCGCGCAATAGCCAGTTGGGATGGCGGTGGATCAGCCTGGATCGCGGTTCCAGGATGAACGGTGCCAGCCAGATGCCGGGCGTCAGACCCTCGCAGCGAATATCCTCAGAAAGATCAGCCACGCCCGTCGGGAAATTAGGGTCAAACTCAAACCAGCTGCCCACATCCTGCTCAAAGCCATCATCAATTTGGAAAAACTTTAGCGGCAAACGGGATTTTAATGCGCTCACTGCTCGCAAATTCTTGCTGATCTCTGCTGGGGTAATGTTCTGGAAGTAGTAATACCAGCTGCACCAACCAACTGGTGTCTCGATGCGCTTTCTGACTTCGTTTTCGCGGGCGACCGCTTCAAAATAGATCTTGAAAGGTTCCGGATCGGTACTTTCAAAGAATTGCCATGCCAACCAGTCACTGCCAAGGGTCGCTCCGCTACGCAACTCGATCTTATCCGCGTTTGCCCAGACCCGCAGGTCTGGTTCGGGGTGCAGCGTGGAAATCAGCGCTCCAAACTGCTCCTTTTGGGAGAGAAATCCGCAAATCAGTCCGACTTGAGCCTCATGGTCAACGACGGCACCAAACATGTCGGCTGAAAACCACGACTTCTTTTGGGTAATGGGTGTGCCGGCGTCGTAGAGCATTGGGTGGGCAAGATGTTTCAACCAGCTGCGGGTTTGTCTCTCACCATATTGCCAGGTGCCGCTGGGCGACCAGCTTTGCCAGCCGTTGCTGAAAAAGGCTGTCTTTTTGGGGCGATGGTCAGAAAAGTGCAGCTCTCCCGCACGCAATGCGCCGAAGGTCAGTCGGTCAGGGTGGAAAACCTGCTCTGAGTAATTGCGTATTTCCATCCGCTGCAGAAGCAGGGGTTGAGCGGCTGGCAGGGCAAACTCCACCAACCACTCGAGGTCTACCGTTTTTGACCGGTATACTACAGAAACAATATCCAAAAGTCCATGTTTGGGGTCAGCCCGCTGTTCATGGCTGATGGATTCGAGCTCTGCGGTCAGATGAGTAGTGCTGCTGCTGAAACTCAGGTTATATCCTGCGTTTTTCAAGCTCGCCCCTGGGAAGCGCAGACTTTCAAGGAAGAATGTGCCCAGTTCAGGGTCGAGAACAAAATCCAGCCAGGCATTTGTCAGTCGGGTCATACGGCATACCACCTCTCAAGGATTGCTGAGAATGGAATTGGACCTTCACGAAGCAGCTTTGGTTCGCTGCCCATGCAATCGATGATCGTAGAAGCCTGTCCACCTAAAAGTTCGCCACCATCCAAAACCAGATCAACCAATCCATCGAGCTGCGCCAGCACGCCCTGGGCATCCCGAGGGTTTTCATGGTCCGAGAGATTGGCGCTGGTAACTGCCAGGGGACCAGTTTGATCGAGCAGAAAGAGCGCCACAGGATGGTCCGGCATGCGAACAGCCAGTCCGGAGTAAGGCGTCAGATCCTGAGGTAAAGTGGCATGCTTGGGCAGCACCAAAGTGAGTGCTCCAGGCCACCACTGTTCCATCAGTTTGCCTGCCCGCTCCGGCAAACCCGAAATGAGACTGTTCAATTGGTCAGTGCGGCTGATCAGGACCGGAATTGCCTTGGACATGGCACGTCCCTTGGCAGCATAGATTTTTTGCAGGGCAGTTGGCGAATGAGGATTACAGCCCAAGCCATACAGCGTGTCGGTAGGGAAAACGATCAGCCCACCAGCGCGAACCACTTCACAGGCTTTAGAGATGGCATTCCGATGGTTGGCTGAAATGAGCTGTGTCTTCATGAAGCCTCGATCCGCACCAGCCGGTCCAGCCCAGCCAGGTCCTGCAGCAGGCGGACATCCGCTTGCGGAAAGGCTGCATTTGCCAGCGCAAGCGTTTCCGCGCCGAGAGTTGCTTCTGTTTCGAGCAAGACCAAACCGGGACAGTTCAGCCGTGGGGGTAGCTGCTCGAGCAACCGGCGGATCAGGCGTAAACCGTCTGTACCGCCATCAAGCGCTAGCGTTGGCTCAAAATTGAGCGTGTTAACTTCCTTGAGTTTTCCGCTAGGGATGTAGGGCAGGTTGGCACAAACAAGATCAAAAGATCGATTGCCGGATGGCAACAAGTCCGTTTGCTCAAAAGTGATCTGGGCTTTGACCTGGTGCCTTTCAGCATTTTGTTCAGCGATTTCAAGCGCTGCAAGAGAAAAGTCTGTGGCGGTAATAGCGAGCAGGGGATTGCGCGTAGCCAAAGTTACGGCGATGCAGCCGGAGCCGGTGCCCACATCCAGTGCATTTTTAGCATCAGGGCGGGTCTTCAGCCAATCGAGAGCTTCTTCCACCAGCAGTTCAGTTTCCGGGCGGGGGATGAGAACCGCTGGGCTGACGGCAAAATCCAGTCCATAAAAGGCTTGATTACCGGTGAGGTAGGGCAAAGGTTCGCCTTCCTGCAAACGGCTGACTAATCGGTCCAAATGGGCTTTTTGGTCAGGCGTGAGGTGCGTTTCGGGGTGTGCCAGAACCCAGGTTTTGGGTTTTTGAAGCACATGCGTGCGTAAAATTAGCGCTACCTGGTAGGGCTGCTCAGTGCTGTTAATTGCAGAGGGCAGGCTGTTTTCAATCATTGGTTTCGAAATTTGCCAGGCGTTCGGCTTCCTCGGCTTGCTGAAGCTCCTCGATGAAAGTATCCAGTTCGTAGCCATCCATCACGCCTGATAAATTATACGAGGAGGTGTTAATGCGGTGGTCCGTTACACGCGACTGGGGATAGTTATACGTGCGGATCTTCTCTGAGCGCTCGCCGGTACCAATTTGCGAGCGGCGGGTAGCATCGAGTTCGTTTTGGCGCTTTTCCTGTTCCATCTCATAGAGGCGTGCTTTCAAGACGCTCATCGCGCGCAGCCTATTCTGCAGTTGAGAACGTTCGTCCTGGCAAGCCACGATGATGCCAGTTGGCTTGTGGTGGATGCGCACGGCGGTCATGTTTTTCTGCACGTTCTGCCCGCCGGCGCCAGCCGACTTGAAAACATCCACTTCAATATCCGAATCAGGGATGTCGATCTCGATGTCATCGACCTCTGCCAACACCGCCACAGTGGCAGTGGAAGTGTGAATGCGCCCTTGCGATTCGGTTTCAGGCACGCGCTGCACACGATGTACACCTGATTCGAACTTGAAGCGCGAGTATGCTCCGCGCCCTTTAACCGAAAAAGTGACCTCTTTGTAGCCGCCAATGCCCGTCTCGTTCGAGGAAATAATCTCGGTTTTGTAGCGGTGGATATCGGCATATTTCAGGTACATACGCAGCAGATCTGCAACGAATAAACCGGCTTCATCACCGCCAGTGCCAGCACGTATCTCAACGATCACGTTGCGATTATCGCGCGGGTCCTTGGGGATCAGCATGTTCTTAAGTTCAGCCTCCAACCCCTGCTGACGGGATTTGAGCTCATCCAACTCAAGCTGTGCCATTTCAAGCAGTTCACCTTCTGCGGCGCTGATCAAAGCTTCGGTTTCTTCGATCTTTGCCAGGTTTTTTTTGTATTCATGTGCGAGGTTGACGATCGGTTCCAGGTCGGAGCGTTCTTTGGAAAGCTCCGCTATAAGCTGAAAGTCCGTGCCGGCTTCAGCCAGGCGGCGGTCAAGGTCTGCAAAGCGGTCGAGGATTGCTTCAAGTTTATCTAACATAGGTTTGTCTCTCAATGATTTCGGACTGAGATTATAACACTCCCATTCACCTTTTGCGCCAGAACTCTCTCCAGAAAAAACTTTGAAATTACATCTGATACACGATTTTAATTGACAGAAAGCGCCTTCACGAAAACGCCTTGACAGGGGCTAATGGTTCTTTTAAAA
>JAXGPH010000050.1:0-7803 GCA_040767065.1 Anaerolineaceae bacterium
GCAGTTTAATGGACACGTCAATGGATTTTAACAATTTGCTTACATTTCTTTTAAGTTGGGTTAACTAATGCGGTTTAATATGTCTTTGTTCGCGCTAATATTGTTTCTCTCCTTTCAAATTGCACGAACAGGATCGGATTGTGACAAATCACTTTTTTGATCGAAACTAAAGCAGCCGCAGGTGAGGCGGCTGTTTTAGTTTAAGGCGGGGGTATGAGTTTTGTCCGAACTTCTGCAAACTTCTGCAGTTAATGAAGTACCAGATCGCGAATACGGTCGATTTGATCGCGCTGATGCCAGAGCAATCGGCGGACAAGCTTGCGCGCGCTCCATTTTTCCTGGCGGAGTTCAAAAACCTGGTCAAAGCCTGTTAGGTCAGGCAGGCAGCGGTTGGTTTCTGCTGCGCTAACCTCGAGCAATTTCATGGGATCGCCACTTTCAGCGGGCTGATGAAACTCAATCCCAAGGCGCGAAAAATACCACGATTCCACCCGGGCGATGTATGCCAGAATGTCTTCAATGGTCCAGTGCTGACCTTCAAATTCGTGTTTGAGGATCTCAACGGGAAGCGTTTCCACTCCTGCCAGCAGCTCCTCGCGCTGCCAGTTATAGATCAATAAAGCCTGCCGAACATCCTCCTCTGTCAACGGGATTAAATCTGAACGGAAAAAAGCATGGACCTCATGAATTCCTCCGTCAACCTCAACCTGGAAGGCTTCGAAAGTTTCGTCAATGTGCATATCCAAACCTTCAAGTTGCAGCCAGGGCTGATCCGTATGAAAGTTAAGCCAGCTTTCGAAGGTCAGTATCTGGCGGGGGATGCGGATTAAAGCTTCAGCATCGTCTGCGCCGTATGTGAATACACCCGGATAGTCAAGCGCCCACGCAAGGGTGCGACCTTCCACATTACATTCAATCCCGATTTGGATTAGTGTCATGGTTTAGTTATAAAAAATTGGCAGATGC
This sequence comes from Anaerolineaceae bacterium, assembly GCA_040767065.1. Taxonomy (GTDB): domain Bacteria; phylum Chloroflexota; class Anaerolineae; order Anaerolineales; family Anaerolineaceae; genus Mesolinea. The sequence continues at coordinate 967 of JAXGPH010000050.1, forward strand.
CCAAGAGCAATAACCTGGCGCCACTCCGCGCGATCTCCTTCGGTCAGGATCGCTGCTTCAGCGGTAACCTTACCGCCGGCTTTTTCTGCGATGAGGTGCATCCCCTGCAGGGTGGAGCCAGTGCTGATAACATCATCCAGCAGCAAAATCTGCTTATCCTTCAATAGTTTGATGTCCTTTTCATCCAGAAACAGGTTCTGAGGTTTACCAGTAGTAATGGAAAGTGTCTCCGCGTTCAAGGCTTCACCCATGTAGGGTTTGTACTCTTTGCGCAGGACCACATAAGGTTTTTGTGTGACTTTTGCCAGCTCATGGGCAATCGGAATACTCTTGGCTTCGGCCGTGATGATGACATCGAACGGTTTGTCTGCAAGTTTTGTGGCGAGTGCGGTCGCGCATGCATCCACCAATTCCACATCCCCGAGAATGTTTAAGATGGCAATACGCATACCTGGTTTGACCTCGAAAAGCGGTAGGTCCCGCCGCACACCGGCGATATCAAGCGTATAGACGTCTCTGTGTTTCATCCTGTCTCCTTAGCAATAAAAGATCAGATTGATTGTAGTCTAAATTTACCTGAAAAAACGATTTTAGGCGCTTAAAGCAACTAATGTCGTGGACGCCGACCACGACATTAGTGTTTAAGGAGGAGAAGAAGAAGAGAAGTCGCCCTTTCGAACTCTATATTACAATAAACAATAGTAAATAGCTTGACGATTGACCTACGGTTACCCTACGATATTGCGACCAAGGCGAAAATGACCCAAATAGAAGTAACGACCCTTAAAACAGCGATTGGCTGGCTGCGGATAGAAGCCTTTGCAGGCGAATTGACCAGAATTGAATTGTCTGCCAAGCATGAACCAGCAGCGGAAGGCACAAGCACTGTGCTGAAAGAAGCTTTTCAGCAGTTGCAGGCTTATCTCGACGGCAGTTTACAGAGGTTTTTTCTGCCGCTGGCATGGAGCAGGACTGAGGGATTCCGGCGGGAAGTCCTGCAGGTTGTGGCAGGAATTCCGTTTGGTGAGTTGCTGAGTTATGGTGAGATCGCGAAACTGGTTGGCAAACCAGGCGCCTCACAAGCTGTTGGAGCTGCAGTGGGCAGCAATCCCTGGTTGATTGTGGTACCCTGCCATCGGGTGATCGGGTCAGACCGTAAACTGCACGGTTTCTCGGGACTCGGAGGGCTCGAAACTAAAACCTGGCTGCTCCGGCATGAAGGACATCAAATTTTCAGAGGTAAGGTTAGCCTCAACGGGAGTTGAACATGGAAGAAAGTCAAGAAACAGAATTTCGCTCAGGGTTTGTAGCACTGATCGGCAAACCAAATGTGGGCAAGAGCACCCTGCTTAATCGCCTCCTGGGGCAGCCGATTGCGGGCGTCTCTGCCAAGCCCCAGACCACCCGCCGGCGTCAGCTGGGGATTCTCACCACCAAGGAATATCAAATTATTTTTGTCGACACTCCTGGTCTCACGGATGCCAAAGATAAACTTGCCAAATCGATCAACGCGGAAGTCCAGTTTGCATTAAACGACTCCGACCTGTTATTGTTGTTGGTCGACGCCAGCAATCCAGCTGACTCGATGGATGAGAAACTGCTGGACGCAATCCAGGCTCTGAAAACCCAACCTCCCATTTTGGTCGCCTTCAATAAGTCTGACCGGCTGAACAAGTCCAGTTTTGCTCAGCTGTCTACGTTATACCGCGAGAAGCTGCCAAACGCTCGGACACTGCAAATCTCCGCGTTGGATGGGACAGGCGTAACAACTATGCTGCAGGAGATCGTCGATATGCTGCCGCAGGGTCCACAATATTTTCCTGATGAGCAAATAACGGAAGATTATGAGCGGGATATTGCCGCGGAGATGATCCGGGCAGTCTGCATGGATCTGTTAACGGACGAAGTGCCCTACTCAATTGCCACACAGGTGCAATCTTACAAAGAACGGGAGAACGGCACCCTGTACATTGACGCAACAATTTACGTAGAACGCGACAGTCAGAAGGCGATCGTGATTGGCAAAAAAGGGCAGATGATCCGGGAGATTGGCATCAGGGCACGCGAGGAACTGGAGCGCGCTACCGGGCAAAAAGTCTTTCTTGAATTGGTGGTTAAAGTACAAAAGGATTGGAAGAACAACCAGGCATTTCTGAAACAGATTGGTCTTGCGGGTGGTTAATTTTGCGGATGCGATCAGAGTAGTGCCACTGGTTGGAATCGGACTTGTGAGCCTGATCAACTGGATATCGGCATGGCAGTTGCTCATGACTCCGTATTACGTTACCAAGCCTTTTGTGCTTTTGGGTTTGATCCTTTACCTGGTATTGCGAGTGCCGATCACCCCGGCAAGGTTGCCATTTTTGCTGGGGCTGGTCTTCTCCTTGCTTGGCGATATTTTCCTGATACCAAAAGGGACTCGTTGGTTTTTGGCAGGCATGGGCGCTTTCTCGTTTACCCAGTTGATGTATATATGGGGATTTACCATTTCACGAGTATCACGACCAGTTTTGGTTGTTGGAGTGGTTGCATACCTCGCGGGTGTCACTCTGATTCACTTGGTGGTAAACAGATTATCCCAATCGTCCCCCATCAATAAAGCCATTTTGCCTTATCTCAAGATTTATGGTGCATTGGTCCTTGCCATGAGTATAAGCGCATTATTATGTCTTGCCAGACCTGGCTGGTCGGATCGTGCTGCAGTTATGGCTGGCATTGGGGGAATATTGTTTTTCTTATCGGATGGGATGCTTGGCTTGGAAAAGCTCGACCGCTGCCTTCCGAAAACCCGATTTTGGGTTATTTTCACGTATCACCTGGCACAATTTTTGATCGTTGGGGCAGTGATACAATTGCCGGGCTAATAATTATGGACAGAGTTGTAGGTAAGCACATCGAAGGAAAGCGGAAGAGAATTTTGAGCTTCCTGAAGAAAGATGTTTGGATAAAATACAGCTGGAATCAAAAACGCAATCAAAAACGCGAGAATAATTGACTCTTGCTAATCGAGAGAGTATACTGATATGTTGTGAACATTAAACTTTGGAGAAATTGATTATGGATGCCCCCGTCGAAAACAAGAAGGAAGAAACAAGTATCAAGCCGAAAGATAAATTCGAAGGGAAGGTCTTAAAGACCTCTTTGCAAGGCGCTTTGATTGATATCAATAGCTCTCTGCCGGCATTCCTGCATATTTCTCAGGTCATTGATCCCAAGAATCCCGATACTGTTTTGAAATCACTTGAAAACGTGATCAAGGCAGATGATATTGTGACAGTTTGGGTGCGTCGCGTTCTGAAGGATCACATTGAGCTTACCATGCGTGAGCCGTTGGCTTATGAATGGCGCGAATTGGCACCAGACATGGTTGTGCATGGTAAAGTTTTGCGCCTGGAATCCTTTGGCGCCTTTGTGGAAATTGGTGCTGAACGCCCAGGTCTCATCCACGTCAGTGAACTCTCGCACAACTATGTGCGGACCCCAAACGAAGTTGTCAAAGTAGGCGACGAGCTGGATGTAAAAATTCTCGAAGTGGACCGCCGCAAGAAACAAATCAAGCTTAGTCTTAAAGCTCTGCAGGAATCACCCGAAGAAGTAGCTCCGGAACCAAAACGCACTGGTCGCAAGGGCAAAGGTCGCAAGCAGGAATTTGTAGAAGAACTCGCTGAAGAAGTGATACCGGATCCTACTTATATGGAAATCGCGATGCGCAAAGCAATGGATAAAGCTGAACAACGCTTGCCTGAAATTACAAGCCGAGTGAAAAAATCCAAGTCTTACGACCGTGAAGCGGACGATATCTTCGAAAGAACAATGCAGAACAAGATTAGCAACAAGGATTAACATGCGGTACGCAAAGCGACTGCGCAAAAACTAAGAAAAACAAGCCGGGGAGGTGCTGGAGTAGCCAGCCCTCCCCGTTACTTTTAAGGAAGAGTTATGATTCGGGAGGTAAGATGATAACTAAGCTGATATTCTTTACTGGCGGTGTGATCTCTTCTGTGGGGAAGGGCGTTACTGCCGCATCAGTCGGGAGGTTGCTCAAAGCCCGGGGATTTGAGATCACGATCCAGAAACTCGACCCATACCTTAATGTGGATCCGGGTACGCTAAGCCCTTATCAGCATGGTGAAGTCTTCGTTTTGGACGACGGATCAGAAACCGATCTGGATTTGGGGCATTATGAACGCTTCTGCGATCTTCATCTCAAAAAAACCAGCACTGTTACGACTGGACAGGTCTATGAAGAAGTGATCAATCGCGAACGCCGTGGGGATTATCTCGGCGGCACGATTCAGGTTATCCCTCACATCACCAATGAGATCAAACGACGGATTGACTTGCTCACTCGTTCAACTGACGCGGAGATTGCACTGATTGAAGTTGGCGGAACGGTCGGTGATATCGAAAGTCAGCCTTTCCTTGAGGCCATCCGGGAATTACGCAACGATCTTGGTCGGGAGAACACCGCTTTTGTGCACATCACCTGGCTTCCTTACTTGCGCGCCACCAATGAAACCAAAACTAAACCCACTCAGCATTCAGTTCGTGAATTACGTTCGGTGGGCATTATGCCCGATATGATCATTGCCCGCAGTGATTTTCCGTTCGAGAAGGATCTCTCCCGGAAAATTGCCCAATTTTGTGATGTGCGCGAGGATGCAGTAATCCCTCTGGTGACAGCGGATCTGTTGTATGAAATCCCCCTCATCCTTGAACAATCCCGTGTTGCGGATATCTTGTTGGAAAGGCTGGAACTCGAACCCAAACAACCACCTAAGATACAAGGTTGGAAAACGATGGTTGCAGAGCTTAAGCGCCAGAAGCCCAGTATTAAGATTGGACTGGTGGGGAAATATGTGGAATTGCATGACGCCTACCTAAGTGTCAGAGAAGCACTCAATCATGCTGCCCTTTTTTATGGGGTGGACGTGGACTTACAATGGATCTCCTCGACGGATATTGAAAAGAACATTGGAAAAGATTTATTGGTCGGCTTAAATGGCATCATCGTTCCGGGCGGATTTGGCAGCCGCGGAGTAGAAGGCAAGGTTATCGCTGCGCAATACGCAAGGGAAAATCAGGTTCCCTACCTGGGAATTTGCCTGGGTTTGCAGGTGATGATGATCGATTTCGCTCAAAATGTCCTGGGATTAAAAGAGGCTGATTCGGCTGAATTTGATAAGCTTACTCCTGATCCAGTGATTGACCTGATGCTGGAACAACGCGGGCTGGATAAGCTGGGCGGCACGATGCGCCTGGGGCTTTATCCCTGCCATATCAAACCTGAAACTAAAGCCTCGGTCTTGTACCAGACGGAAGAAATCTACGAACGCCACCGTCATCGTTATGAATTCAACAATGACTATCGTCAAAAGTTCGAAGAAAACGGCATAGTCTTCTCGGGGTTGTCTCCGGATGGTGTTTTGGTGGAAATGGCGGAGTTGAAAGATCATCCGTTCATGATGGCGTCCCAGTTCCACCCCGAGTTTTTGTCGCGCCCAAATCGGGCTCACCCGCTTTTTCTCGGTTTCATCGCGGCAGCTTGTAGAAACGCCGGCTTTTCCGACCAACTTGTTGACCTGGATTTTACGAATTGATATCGGTATAGGCTATACTTAAGCAGAAAAAACCTTAGAAAGCAGGTATGTAATGAACACAATTATCGAATATATCAATGCAATCGAAATCCTTGATTCCCGTGGCAACCCCACTGTGGAAGTTGAAGTTATTCTGGCTGACGGCAGTTTTGGTCGCGCAGCTGTACCCTCTGGCGCTTCAACAGGAGTACACGAAGCCCTCGAACTGCGTGATGGCGACAAAGGTCGCTACAATGGCAAAGGCGTACTGAAAGCCGTTGAAAACGTCAATAATGAAATTGCTGATGAGCTGCTCGGCATGGATGCTATTGAGCAAGTGGCAATCGATGAAATGTTAATTGAGCTCGACGGCACCCCCAACAAAGCCAGTTTTGGCGCCAATGCCATCCTGGGGACCAGTTTGGCAATCGCGAAAGCCGCCGCAGCTTCCGTGGGTTTGCCCCTTTACCGGTACCTTGGTGGTGTTTATGCCCACTTGCTGCCTGTGCCCATGATGAACATCCTCAACGGCGGGGCGCATACTGGCTGGCAGTCAACCGATGCCCAGGAATTCATGATCATGCCTTTTGGTGCCCCGAGCTTTGCTGAAGGTCTGAGATGGGGTGCTGAGATTTATGCCTCACTCAAATCTGTTCTGAAGAGTAAAGGCTATACCACTCTGGTTGGTGATGAAGGCGGGTTTGCGCCCGCGCTGAGCGCCAACAATGAAGCTGTGGAACTCATCCTGGATGCTATTGAAAAAGCTGGCTACAAAGCTGGCACAGACGTGGCGATTGCTCTTGACCCAGCCGCTTCTGAGCTGTATGAAGAGGATACCAAGCTTTACAACCTGCGCAAGGAAGGTCGAAAACTGACTTCCGACCAGATGGTGGAATTCTGGACCAACTGGGTCAACCAATACCCGATCGTCTCGATCGAAGATGGCTTTGCCCAGGATGACTGGGAGGGCTGGAAGAACTTCACCGCGCTCAATGGACACCGCCTGCAAATTGTTGGTGATGATTTGCTTGTGACCAACCCCGAGCGTGTGGCTCGCGCGATTGAGGAGAAAGCTTGCAACGCCCTGCTTGTCAAGGTCAACCAGATTGGATCTCTATCCGAAACGATGAAGGCAGTTACCATGGTTCAGCAGCACGGTTGGCGGGCAATCTGCTCGCACCGGTCCGGTGAGACGGAAGACAGCACCATTGCTGACCTGGTAGTGGCAATGAACATGGGTCAGATCAAGACTGGCGCG